>JADHYP010000007.1 GCA_016782355.1 Candidatus Syntropharchaeum sp.
CCTCTCCCCATATCTTTACCTCAATTTACGATAATTATAATATTATCACGTTGTCTCTATTTTGATTTCTTTTTACTAATAATTTTACCTTCTTTATCTTCTCCCCGTGCTTTCCGATTGCAATGCCCTTGTCTTTATTGAATACCTCCACGTATGCGCAGATTTTGTCATTCTTGGTCAACAGCTCTATACTCTTCACATAAGCCGGACGAAACAGATTCTCTATGAATTCCTTTATGTCCGCGGAGTGTTCCACAATCTCTACTTCCTTTCTTAGCAGCTTTTTTACCTTATTTATGTTTGAACCGCCCTTACCGATAGCTAAGCCCATGTCTCCTTTTTTTACCACCATTATCACCTTATTCGCTTCGTTATCCACCACGCAATCCTTGACTCCCGCACCCGTAAGACTCTCGAATACCCCTATGCACCTTATCCCCTCAGTGTCCAACTTTACGGTCAATTTCAATCACCTGCTTTTGCACTCAATGTTTTCTCTTTAGCGTGAACGTTAGAGGTCAGAACCCGTAATAGTTCCGACTCCCCCGTATCTATAATACATAAAGAAGCAATGGAATAAGGTTTCCCGCATGCAAGCCCGAGTTCGATGTCATTCGCAGGATATTCATAAACGATGATTCTTTCGTTCTCCTCATTACTATCCATTTCTTTTAATTTCTCTTTTAGCTCTTCCGGGCAATTAGAAGCATGAATGACGATTTTATCTCCTTTTCCACCACCGCTCCTGATCGCTTTTATCGTCTCCCTCGTCCCCATCAGCACTTTACCGCTACTTATCACCTTTTGTAATTCCATCTCCACGTCCGAGAGCTCAACTGACTTACCTTTTGTCTTTGCCATTTTATCTCGCCACTAATTCTACTGCTCCTGTTCCCAGCTTTATTGGCTGCCCAACGATTACGCTCTCCGTAACGCCCTTTAGCTTATCCGTTTCGCCATACATAGCAGCCTCCAGCAGATTGTCCACCGTGACCTCAAAAGCAGCTCTTGAGAGAACCGATGCTTTTTCTCCCGCTAATCCATGCCTTCCTATCTGCTTCACTTCCCCGTCCATCGTCATCGCATCTGCAATTAACGTTACATGGCGGGCATCCACGTCCAACCCCTGCTCTTCTAAAGTGTCCATCATCTCCTCGATTATCGCATTACGTGCTGCTTCTATGCCCAACACCTCCGCTATTTCTGCTATGTTATTCGTCGTTGTTCTACGGAAATCCACGCCTTCAATCCCCCGTATCTTTTTCAATGCCGAGCCCTCCGTGTACAGCATGTATTCCCCATCAGTGTCTTTCCTCACTATTACTCGCTTTATCCCCTCTATTCCCGTCACCAGCTTGTTTGACACCTTCGCCTCAAGCCTTAACAACTCGTGATAGAGGTTATTCTTCGCGTGTATTCGCAATTTGCCATCCTCTACCGCTTCCACGAGCACGTCCGTGCCTATGTCCTTTATCTTTTCTTCTACTTCTTCTCTTTCGAGATGCCTTCTCTTCAATTCCTTTTCCTTTAGCGAAACCCACACACTCATATCCTCTGTGGATGCCTCTACTTTGCCCATATCCTGTATATACGTCTCTTCTATTTCCATTGCCAACCCCTCTGCCTTCGTTCTATCTGATGCATACTCTTCCGCTAATTTTATCTTCATCGCTGGCGTAGATGGCTTCTTCCTCGCATCCACTATTTCTATTATCCGTGGTAAACCAAGCGTTATGTATATCGCACCTACACCGGCATAATGGAAAGTCCGCAGCGTCATCTGTGTTCCGGGCTCGCCGATTGACTGTGCTGCAACTATTCCTACCGCCTCCCGCGGCTCCACCTTCGCTTTTTCATACTTCCCCTCAACTTTATTTAAAATCGCATCCAGCTTTTCCACGCTTAGCTTTGTCCTCACAGCCCTTAACTTCTCCTTCAATTCTTCTTTTACCTTCTCCGGTATCTCGCTTTTATTCACTTTTAGCTCTATGTCACCGAGTTTTACTTCTCCTTCCTCCCTCCTACCCTGCATCATTAAAATATCCTCAGCGTATTCCTCCTCTATCTCCAGCTCTAATAGTTCATCGAGACCAACGGTTAGTTCTACGAGCATAAAATCTTCTTTTATTCGTTCTGCTGTTTCTTCCTCTACCTCTCCCCTCACCAACTCTTTTGCTACTTCTTCCTTTCCTTTCGCCGCTACTCTCATCTCCATCCCTCTCTGCGCTCCTACCTCTCCTCTGTCCCTATTACTTCTCTTATTATCTCGTCTATATCCACGACTTTTCCATACTCGCCTTTTGAGGGGTCCACGCTATCTTCGCCGTATTTAAATTGCACGATTGTATCCCTTATCTCTCTGACCGTTTCGTCATTCTTCACTTCGAGGTCTTGTAAAGCGTTGACGAGCCTCCTCTGAAAGTATCCACTCTGCGAAGTGCGGACTGCGGTATCCACCAATGCTTCACGTCCTCCAACAGCGTGGAAAAAGTATTCGGTCGGGGATAAGCCATCTTTGAAAGACGATTTTACGAACCCGCGAGCATTTGCACTACGGTCTCCGGGTTTAAAGTGTGGCAACGTTCTCCCCTGGTATCCCCTTCTTATCCGTTCTCCCCTGACAGATTGTTGACCTACGCAGGCAGCCATTTGCGTTAAATTAAGCATAGAGCCACGTGCACCTGACTTTGCCATAAGCACAGCCGCATTTTCCATACCAAGGTCTCTCTCTGCAATCTTGCCAGCAGCATCTCTTGCACGACCTAGTTCCTGCATTATCAATAGTTCCAGCGTCTCCTCTAACGTCCTCCCGGGTAGAGCCTCAAGCTCTTCTGCTTCATATGCCTTTATCAATTCATCAACTTTTTCCTCTGCTTCACGCACCGCCTCTTCTCTTATCTGCCTCTTTCCTTCACTCGGTATATCCTCATCGCTTATACCGAAGCTAAAACCTGCTTGCAGGATATAATTAATGGCAATCCGGGAAGCATCATTTATAAACCTTTTCGCAGCTTCTTCCCCGTATTGCCTGAATATTCTGTCGATTATTCGCCCTTTGAACGAGCCTATCGCCATTTCATCTATTACACCGCTTATCACTTCCCCTTTCTTTATTATAACATACGCCTCACGGGGGCATTTCTCCTTCTCGCATACCAAACCCCTCTCAATGCACTTCTCGCACATCTTACCTCGAAATTGTAAGTCCAATTCCTTCGGTAATATCATGCTGAATATTTGCTTCCCGGTCCAATAAGGGACTTCCATGCCAATGCCCGGAGGAGACACGAATGTCCCCGCGGACTCTCCCAAATCGTTAATATCTATTTTCCTCAATACCTCCAGCACTTCTTCCTTCTCAAACCTCTTTTCTCCATGCGTAAGTAAAAACAAACCCGTAATGTAATCATGGATGCCACCTATAATTGGTCTGCCAAATCTCGGCGATATTATATTGCATTTCACCGCCATCAGGATTTTTGCCTCCGCCCTCGCTTCTTCGGTCTGCAAAACGTGAAGGTTCATCTCGTCACCGTCATAATCGGCATTGTAAGGTGGACAGACGGCTGGATTTAACCTGAATGTCTTACCGGGCATTACACGCACGTAGTGTGCCATTAAGCTCACTCTATGCAGAGATGGCTGCCGGTTGAACAACACGATGTCCCCATCCCCGATATGCCTTTCTACCTTCCACCCGACGTCTATCTCTTCTCCTAACGCCTCGTAATTGCTTTCCGTTATTTTTACCTTTTTACCATCCGTTCTTCTCACGTAATTCGCACCCGGATGTTCTCTCCCCTTCATTACTATCTCCTTCATGCGCACGAGGTTTCTTTCGGTCACGTTAACGCCGATTGTCAGCTCTTTTGCTATCTCTTCGGGCACTCCAACTTCATCTATGTCTATGTCCGGGTCAGGGGATATAACCGTCCGAGCGGAAAAATTCACTCTCTTTCCTGATAACGAACCTCTAAACCTGCCTTCCTTTCCTTTTAGTCGCTGCGACATCGTTTTAAGCGGTCTGCCACTCCGGTGTCTCGCAGGTGGTAACCCCGCAATCTCGTTATCGAAATAGGTGCTTACGTGGTATTGAAGAAGCTCCCACAGGTCCTCTATTATTAACTGCGGTGCACCGGCATCTCTATTTTCCATGAATCGCTGATTTATCCTTATTATATCCACCAATTTATGTGTCAGGTCGTCCTCGCTTCGTTGTCCGCTTTCTAACGTAATGGAAGGTCTCGCGGTTACTGGCGGAACCGGTAATACCGTAAGCACCATCCACTCCGGTCTTGCATCTTTCGCACGCATTCCGAAAAGGGCTATCTCTTCGTCCGGTATCCTTTCAAGTCGCTCTCTCACATCGGTAGGCATTAATCTACGCTCTCTCTCTTCTTCATCTATTTCTACGTAAGTGGTGGGCTTATCATATTTTATGACCCTCTGGGGCAACCCGCAGTAAACGTTTAGCTTTTCTTCTTCTTTTTTGACTTTGTACGTCTTATCTTTACCTGTTATCACCCATCTATTGTCTATTCCTTTCCTGATAGTGGCGTTTTTAGAAAGTGGACGTCCCTCCCTTGCGAACGTCTTCTTCAATTTTTCCGGGATAACGCCTTCGTTTAACCCATTTTCTAATCCCGCACTCGCCGCCTCCGTATTAATGCTAAACAAATAATCCTCGCAATAAGTGCATACGCCTTTTTTCGATGCTTCTTTGAACACACGCTTCACTACTTCTCCAACGTCCGTTTGCTTCTCTCTTTGCAGCTCTATTTCTCTTAAAAAGCTCCTCTTTTCGCCCGCATCGTATATGTTTAGCTCCCCATCCTCTTTCTTGATAATGAACGTATTTTTACCTGTTACTACTACCCATTCACCATTCTTTTCTTTTGTAACGCCTACGTCATTCGAAAGTGGAACGTCGTTAGTTTTGAATGCGTCGCGCAATTCTTCCGGGATAACGCCTTTGTTTAACTCACGTTCTGTTTCTGCATCTGCATCTGTGACTGTGCACAAAAAATACTCTCCCTCCAGCAAAACCCTTCCACACTTCCTGCATGTCGCATTCAGCATCCGGTATATCAATTTAGCATACCCTACGTGTATAACGGGAGCAGCAAGCTCAATGTGCCCGAAATGTCCCGGGCATTCGCCCATTCTACCGCCACACGTCTTACATCTTAACCCCGGATCGATGACTCCTATCCTCTGATTCACCAATCCCATCTCTATCGGAAAGCCGTCTTCACCATAAGTATCAGCAGTTATTATCCTCGCAGCACTCATCTTCCTTATCTCCTTTGGCGAGAGCAGCCCGAATTTTATCCCTTTTATCCTTTTCGTCCTCATCTCTTTCAGACAGCCTCCTCTAATTCTAATCTCGGTGCAATGCACAGCACTTTCATCTCATCCAGGAGCAACTTGAATGCATAACTCATCTCCACCGGGTATATGTCCGTGTCCGCACCACAATTCGGACAATATGCAGACCCCGTTTTCCTATCAAGAGTCGCAATCATACCACAATTCCCACACACCAGCTCAACGACCCTGTCTGACTCATCCAATAGTCGGTCCTTTAGCGAGATCGCAGCCCCATAACCTACAAGAACGTCTCTTTCCATCTCTCCAAAACGAAGCCCGCCTTCCCTTGCTTTCCCTTCCGTGGGTTGTCTTGTTAATATTTGCACGGGACCTCGCGCGCGCGCATGCATCTTTGCTGATACCAAATGGTATAGCTTCTGATAATACACCACGCCAATAAACACGTGAGCACCTATTTTCTCACCCGTTGTTCCATCGTACATCACTTCCAAACCGGTATGAGCGAAACCAGCACGCGTAAGTGCTTCTCTTAAGTCTTCCTCCGGCTCACCGGAAAAAGCGGTTCCGTCTATGTATCTCCCTTCCAATGCACCTACTTTCCCACCTATCATCTCCAGCACGTGTCCTACCGTCATCCTCGAAGGAATGGCATGCGGATTTATAATCATATCGGGAATCATTCCTCCTTCTGTAAATGGCATGTCCTCTGGCGGCACGATTAACCCAATAATGCCCTTCTGTCCATGTCGGGACGCAAACTTATCCCCTACTTCCGGTATCTTCTGGTCTCGAACACAAACCTTAGCTAAGCGCCTGTTGCTACTCGATTCCATGAGCACGACAGAATCTACTATCCCACTCTCGTTAGAGCGAGTGCAAACAGAACTATCTCTTCTTTCTAAAGGGCTTAAAAGCTCCGTCGTTTCCTCTAAAAACCTCGGCGGGCTTGTCTTCCCTATTAACACGTCATTTGGCGCTACTTCCGTCTCCGAATTTATTATCCCGCTCTCGTCAAGTTGGTTATACGCTTCATGGCTCCTCACCCCTACAATCTCCATATCCGGTATCTCAAACCTATCCTCCTCGCCACCCGGATACCTCCTCTCTTCTCCTTCGTAGGTTCTGAAGAAATGACTTCTTCCTAATCCCCGGTCTATTGCAGCGCGGTTCAAAATCAGTGCGTCCTCCATATTATATCCTTCATAACTTAAAACCGCAACGACAAAATTCTGCCCCGCTGGTCTTTTATCATGCAAAATAAGGTCGGCAGTCCTTGTCTTTACCATCGGCTTCTGCAAATAATGCAAATGATGTGTCCGTGTATCGGCACGAGTTTTATAATTCGCAGCGAGAAGCCCTAAAGATTGCTTCAACATGGCACAGCCCATTGTGTTACGAGGCGACGAATTATGATCGGGATATGGTATCAACCCTGCAACGATGCCTAAAATCAAAGCCGGATCTACTTCCAGGTGTGTATGTTCCGCCCCATCTGCTTCTGTCAAATCTGCTTCGTTTAATGCTATCAGCGTATTCTCCTCCTCTTCCGCGTCCAGATACTCTATCGCACCGCCCTTTACCAAATCTTCAAACTCCATCTCGCCATTTCTCAGTTTCTCTATGTGCGATTCTGTAACCAAAGGTCTTCCATTCTCTACTATTATAACCGGTCTTCTCGCCCTTCCTCGGTCAGAATTTATTATTATGTCCCTCCTATCCCTATAATATGCGACGTTTACCTGCGAGGATACTTTGCCTTTTCTTCTCTCCCTTCTCACGTCTTCCACAAATCGCTCCGGCTCCGTAGAGAAGCCGATGAAGTCTCCATTCACGAATACGCGAATCATGTTTTCAGCATTTATTTGCAAAGCACGAGCAGGAGGGATAACGCCGAACTCATATAACGTGTTTTTAAAGCTCTCATGGTCTTCTCCCACGGATAATTCAACCATCTGCGAGAAGTTCTTTACCAACCCGCAATTTGGACCTTCCGGTGTCTCAGTTGGACAAATTTTTCCGCATTGCGTGGGATGCAAATCTCGCGCTTCAAAATGCGGCTGCGCCCTCGAAAGCGGAGAAATTATCCGCCTCAGATGGCTCACCGTAGCCACATAATTACTCCTTTCCAGCAATTGAGAAACACCCGCTCTGCCACCCACCCAATTCCCGGTTGCCACGGCATGCAATATTCGTTCCGTGAGCACATCAGACCGAATTGCCGTTGCGATCTTCAGTTCCCTGCTTCGCATATTTGCACGCTCCAACTGATACCTCATATCACGTGTCAACTTGGTAAATGAGACCCGGAAAAGGTCTTCCATCAGGTCGCCTGCAAGTTTCAGCCTTTTATTCGCGTAATGGTCCTTGTCATCCTCGCCTCTCCGTCCCAAAGAAAGTTCATAGCATGCTTCCGCCATTCTTCCAACGAAATGCGCCTTCGCTATCCGGTCATCCAGGTGCGGGAGGAAATAACGGTCGAGGATATAATTAACGCGTCTTTCTCTATACTCCCTTGCCTGCGTGGGTGCAACTCTACGACCCAATTTATCCAATGCTTCTTCTTTTGTGTGCACCTCGCTCTCTTCTATGTTCTCGCGGATGTATTTCTCTATTTGTGGGTCATCAGAGACGGCTTTCCGTATCTCTTCGTCACTTTCGAGCCCCATAGCACGCATAAGCGTTACGAATTCTATTTTCCTGGCTACTGCGGGAAAAGAGACCTCAACTATGCCTTTTTTATTTATTCCCACCCTTATTGGTACTCTGAATCCATGTTTAAGAGAAAAAACCTTTGAAAGCGCACTTTTATTCCCGTATTTCACCTCGAAATTCACGAATATCCGGTTTGGTGCGAGGTCTTCCAGCGTTATTATCACGTGCTCTGAGCCATTTACGATGAAATAGCCACCGGAGTCGAGAGGGTCTTCGCCTGCTCTTATCAATTCTTTCTCTGAAAACCCGTAAAGGTTACACTTTTCTGATTTCACCATGATTGGGAGCTCACCGATTTCCACTTCTCTCTCCTCCCCTTCCTCTTCTATTTCTCCGTTTTCGTATTTCTTCACCAACTGCATTCCCAAATATACGGAAGCGGAGTAGTTTAAATTCCGTAATCTCGCCTGTGACGGGAAAATTGATTCATAAGAGCCATCTGCTTCCCTTGCCTTCGGTCTGCCCACGCGCATTTTACCAAACTTCACTCCCAGTTTATGCTTCCCCTTTTCGTCTTCGCCGCCGATAGAAGTTTCTATGTACGACTGCTCCTCCACTATTTTTTGCATGCCTTCGCTGAGGAAGTAATTAAAGGAGTCAAGCTGATGCTGTGCTATTTTTTCCCTTTTCAAATACGCTTTTGAAAGAACGCCCCGGTCTAACATATTACACACACTCCTTTTATTCTATAACCAGCCGGTAAGATATAAATTTCCCCGCTGTTCTGCTCCTCCTTTTTATCTTTACAACATCCCCCATCACCGCTTTTATCTCCTTTATGACAGGGTCGGAGGATTTGATCTTAGGCAGTTGTTCCTTTTTTATTTTATACTTTTCCAAAAGCTCCTTTACTTCTCCCCCCTCCATTATCTCGTGCTTGGGCACTAACCCATGTTCGCGTATGGAAACTTTTCCCTTCTTCATTTTCCTTAATTTTGGCTTCGACTTTAATAACGGGCTCGACGGGATTTGAACCCGCGACCGACGGGTTAAAAGCCCGCTGCTCTACCTTTCTGAGCTACGAGCCCTTTTTAAGAGTCGTTTCTTTAGCATCTCAAGGGCAGCATCCGCCGCCTCACGCTTATTCTCTTCCCTATCCCCATGGAAGATATGTTTCTCATGATAGACGTAATCTTTTGTTGCCAGTGCTATATAAACTAATCCAACCGGTTTGTCAGGCGTTCCCCCGGTGGGTCCTGCAATGCACGTAGTTGCAACGCCGACATCGGTATCCAGCAGCTTCCTCACGCCTTTCGCCATCTCAACTGCGCATTCCGCACTCACCGCACCTTTTTCTTCCAATATTTCCCTCGCCACGTGCAATATTTCTTCCTTTACTTCATTGGCATAAGCGATTACGCCGCCTTTATAATAGTCCGAGCTGCCGGATACGTTTGTTATCCGGTGGGATACCAGTCCACCGGTGCAAGATTCAGCCGTGGATATACTGAGTTCCCTTTCTCGTAACTCGTCGCCGATTTCTTCTTCTATCATCTATCTTTTCCCTTTCTTTTCCCCTCTTTTTACTTTTACGCTACGAGAAGATAAAGTTAAACTTTCATGTTCGAAGATAATAGAACTCACTTCTCTATACTATACCATGCCTCACTTTCACTGCCACTCCGTGCTCGAATATTTTCATCTCTTCTCCTGATAACATCGCTTTTCCCGTTGCAAGCAGTCCATCCTTTTCATCCATCACCATAACTTCATCGTAAGCGCGTATCGCCGGGTCGGCGTCTATTACATGTTTACAGAACGCTGTTCCCCCTTTTCTTATAAATTCACTGCTCTCTTCATTCATAACGACTCTTATTCCCGGATATTTGAAAAC
Source organism: Candidatus Syntropharchaeum sp. (assembly GCA_016782355.1). GTDB lineage: Archaea > Halobacteriota > Syntropharchaeia > Alkanophagales > Methanospirareceae > WJOV01. The sequence goes on from JADHYP010000007.1 coordinate 9,878, forward strand.
GTGCTGCAACCTCTTTGCTCCTTCTATGCTTAGCGTTAGCAATCCGTCAAAGCTCCTTAGAGTTGCTATTCGCTTCCCATCCTCTTTTATCTGCGCTATTCTTCTTGTCTTCGAGAGGACAAATTCTACGTTATCAGGGAACAGGATTTCACCGGCACCGGCACCGAATTGATAATCCGCTATGATTCTTGCCTTTTTCAGCTCTTTTTTTGTGTTCTCTTCCACCATCCTTCTTTCTCAGGTTTATCCGCTAACTTCTTCTCAAGTTCGGTAACTCGGACTTCAAGTTCTGATATTTTCTCCATGACCGGCATCCTGGTCTCAATGGACCCAAGCCTCGTATCCACTGCCTCAAATCGTGAAATCGCTTCATTCCGCAGGCTATCAACCTTGGTATCCAATGCCGCAACTTTGTTATCCGTCACCTCGAATTTTGCCATCACCTCATTCCGCAGGCTGCCAATCTCCGTTTTTACTTCGGTTCTGAGGCTTGTAATTTCCGTTTTTGTCTCGCTCCCCAGGTTGCCAATCTCCTTTTCCACGGAATCTATACGACTATGCATAGCTTTTATCGCACCTGTAATTTCATTTAGTTTCGGTAGTAGCAGTCGCTCAATCCATGTGGGTATTTTTTCCATGAAACTGTATAATCCATCATTAATAGTTAAAGCTTTCCTTCTAATTAAGAAAGTTTTTAATGAAGAGAAGGAGAAAAAGGATAGAAGACATCGCATTGCAGCGGATAGAGAGGCTGTTCGAGCTGGCAGAGGTAGAAGCGAGGAAAACGGATGCGAAGGAAAGAAGCAGGAGCGATAGGTATGTGCGGCTTGCTCGTGAGATTGGGATGCGGTATCGGGTGCGAATACCCTCGCATTTAAAGATGCGGTTTTGTAACGGTTGCTATGCTTTCTTAATACCCGGGGAAAACGCACGAGTTCGTCTCAGGAGCGATTATATTACGACAACCTGTTTGAGATGTGGGAAGCAAATGAGACGGCCTTATAAAGCACCTCGTGCTCCTTCGCCAAGAAAAATCCAAATCTCAAGCACCGAATCGCAAATGGGGAATAGGGACTAGCCAATGGGGAATAGGGTTATTTGTCCAATTCCTAATCCCTATTTGGCTACTTGGCTATTGGCTACTTGGCTATTGGCTATTGGCTACTTGGCTATTGGCTACTTGGCTATTGGCTATTGGCTACTTGGCTATTGGCTATTGGCTATGATTGGACATTGGGATTTTGATATTTGATATTATTTGGATTTTGGTGCTTGGAGCTTGTGATTTTTGGGAAGGGACAATCACTTCACCATTTCCTTCATTATCTCAAAAGCCCGCTTCAAATTTTCAAAGCTCGTAGCATACGATATTCTCACGTGATTCTTGCCACGGCTTCCAAAGGCAGACCCGGGCGTGACTATTATCTTCCGCTTCCTCAGCGCCTCCACAAATTCTTTCTCATCCTTCACCCGTGGAAAAATATAAAATGCTCCTTTTGGAACGCTGAATCCCATACCCATATCTCGAAGAGCATCAACGGCGAAGTCTCGCCTCCTTTTAAATTCGCTTCTCATCTCAGCCACGCAGTCTTGAGGACCTGTAATAGCAGCCAATGCCGCTTTCTGCGAAATAGACGATGCACACGCCTGAATATACTGATGTATCTTCAGCATTTGCTCCACGTATTCCTCACGGGCTGCAAGATAGCCCAATCTGAACCCGGTCATTGCGTAGGTCTTTGAGACCGCATTTACCGTGATTACCTCATCAGAGAATCTCGCAGGGCTTACGTGCTTCAAACCATCGTAGATAAGATGCTCGTAAACTTCATCTGAAATGACGGTTACTTGATGGTCGTTGGCGATGTCAACAATCGCTTTTAGGTTCTCCCCGCTTTCCACTGCACCCGTGGGATTGGCAGGAGAATTTATTATGAGCGCTTTTGTTTTGTCCGTGATTTTTTCCTTCACCGCTTCCGCAGACATCGTGAAGTCTTCGCTTAGCGGAACTCCTACTGCCTTTCCCTCTGCCAGTTTCGTTAGAGCAGAGTAGGAAACGAAGCCAGGGTCGGGCATCAGCACCTCATCTCCCTTTTCCACTACCGAAAGAATAGCGATATGCAATGCTTCACTCGCTCCTGACGTGACTATTATCTCCTCAGGGCTCGCCACAAAATCGTTATCTCTTTTGAACTTAGCGCTTATCGCCTCTCTCAATTCCTCTATCCCTTTATTGAAGGTGTAAGAGGTGAAACCGGAATCAATCGCCTGCATAGCGGCACTTTTTATGTGTTCCGGGGTATCAAAGTCAGGTTCACCGAGTCCGAGGTTGAAGAACTCGCCTGACGAAGCTTCAAACGCCTTTCTTATGCCCGAAATCTCTATGGTTCCAATGCGAGCTGCAAATTTGGTCATTTCCTTCTTCTCTTAATTGAAACACCACAAATAAATTTATATTATCCAAAGATAAATTAAAAATTATGAGAACAATTACAATTCGATTGCCGGACTATCTGATAGAAGAACTCCCTGAGGAGGAATCGTCAATTTATGAAATCCTGAAATTGGGGCTGAAGCAGTTGAAGATAGAAAAAGCAGTAGAGAGATACAAAAAGGGTGGCGTATCGCTGGCGAAAGTCGCTGAGTTAGCTGGTGTTTCTATCCGCGAAATGATACCTATTGCTTATGCCCACGGGTTAGAACCCAAATACGATAAATCTTTCGATGAATCCAAAATAAATCAGGAAATGGCAATAAATTCTGCCGGAGCAAACAGATTGTAATCTGTACTATAACAAGTAAAATCTTCGGATTTAACCCGCAGCAATTATTAGAACATTTAAATACAGAAAAACAAAATTCATAGTCAAACCACTTTTCGAGGCGGTGGCTATGGAAGCGGAAAAACTTGAATTATCGGAAAGGATTGAAAGAAGGCTTGAGATGATCCACGCCCATACAAAACATGGGAAAACAGTCCGATCTGTTATTGAAGAGTTCAATGTATCTCCTGGCACATATTATTACTGGTATCCCCGGTATGTAGAAATGGGCATTTTCGGTCTATTCGATTCCAAAAGGGGTCCCAAAACCCCTCATAACAAAACCAGCGACAATGTTGCATCCAGGGTAGTTGAGACCGCAGATTACCATCCAGAGCTAGATGCACCGGAAATATCGGAGGTGCTTGAGTGTTCATCTGGGCACAAACCCTCCGTCTCCACTATACAGCGGATTTTGCGATCGAATGGGATGAATCGTCCGAAGGGACGACGTTCAAAAAAAACGACGGAGAAAAAGAGGACAACAATTCAAGCCTACAAGAAGGTGTTAAAAAAGTAGAGAAGAAGCGTGAAAGATCCAATGTCTATACGAACCCTCTGACGAACCCTCAGAGAAATCCAAATGTCGATCCCAGGCGTACAGAACCGTTGACCGACGTAGAGATAAATGCAATTAAAGAAGCACACAAGCGATACCCCGAGTTTGGCGCATGGAACTTATCTTTACTGCTTTCGAACGAATTTGCTGTTCACGTCTCTACGATGAGCATTTTGCGTGTTCTCTATCCTGAGCGGTATAAATCCTCCAAAAATGATGAGAAAGTGAAATTTTATATTTCTATGATAAATATCAGTTTTGGGATATAGAGAGTGTGGAAAAGGCGATTCCTGAATATATCCGATTCCGAAACGAGTCGAAGGGGCAGTGGGCTCGATATGGAAAAACCGCCTCAGCGGTATTGAAAGACGCAGAAGCAAAACCGTTGACCGATGAAGAACTGGAGAGGGTGATTCGGGAACTGTATTTTGAAAAAGCGGAAAGAATAGTAAAACAAAACGGCAAAGTTAAATTTGAGGGGAAATGGTATCACGTGAGTAAAAAGCTGTCCGGTGAAACTGTGGAAATGAAAGTTACATTGAGAGGGATGGAAGCTTGGCATAATGGTGCTTTCGTTAAACGATGGAAATATTGGGAATATGTTCTAGATATTGCTGCGGATTATATGCTGGAAAAGTGCTTGTTATAGTACACAAACAGATTGTAATCTTCCCTTCAAATGAAATGAAAGAAGTTTCACTGGATATGCTCTCTGAATTGCATCAAGGTGAAATAGAGACAATAAAGATAGCTTTACAACTTTCTGCCGATTATGTCTTCATTGATGATTGAAGCGTTGAAAGCGGGATTTTTGTGATTGATTTCTCAAAGCAGACGAATCGAAAAATTTATATATCGGGGTTTCGATAAATTATGTGAAGGAGGATAATAAATATGGAATCTGAAGTTGACATTCGGAAGATAGGAGAGAGAGGCCGTGAACTATTCAAAAAGATTTCAGAAGAGTTGGGGAGAGATTATCGGGGAAAGTTCGTGGTGATTGAAGTGGATAGCGGTGATTACTTTATTGGGGATACTGGGGTTGAAGCAAGCAAAAAAGCAAGGGAGAAATATCCCAATAAGGTATTCTTCCAAGGTAAAATTGGCTATCGAGCGGCGGTGTCATTTAAAGGGAGATGAAGAGAAGGATGATAACAGGAAAAATAAGCACCAGCGGCTCAGCGATTATAGAAACCAGAGTTATAGGTAGTCGGACAGAGATTAGTGTCGAAGGGATTCTGGATACGGGATTTGATGGTTATCTTTGTTTACCGATTACGACTGCGGTTTCTTTAGGTCTCGAACTAATTAAGTTGGAGAACTCGGAACTTGCAGATGGCACGATATTAGAGGACGAGCCGGTTTTCTTAGGCAAGATGGAATGGTACGGAGGCATCATTGATGTAGATATCGTGTTAACAAAATCTGCTGATACCCTGTTAGGAACAGCCCTGTTGAGAGGAATGGAAGTCAGGCTGAACTATTCTACAAATGAAGTGGTTATTGAAAAAATATCCGCTTGATCCCGGAGAGTGGGAAGAGGATAAAAAGGGCAGGGAAATAAAAAATGAAGAAGAAAAACAAACCAAAAATTCGGATTGCTACGATGATCTTCATGGCATTGATGATGACATCGGTATTTGCAATGCTTGCGATTGGTATTGCGAGTGCATCTACTTGGTATGTGGAAGAGGGCGAATCAATTCAAGCGGCTGTGGATGCCGCTAAAGATGGAGATACAATAATTGTCAGGGATGGGATTTATACGGAGAATGTGGATGTGTACGAGCGATTGACGATTAAATCCGAGAACGGGGCTGATTCAACAATTGTTCAGGCAGCAAATCCAAATGACCATGTCTTTATGGTCAGAACTAATTACGTGACTATATGCGGGTTTACAGTGAAAGGAGCAACAGAAGAAAATGGAATATATATTTCCCATGCAGATTACTGTAATATATCTAACAACATCTGTTTGAACAATGGCTGGGCTGGCATTCGCCTCTGGCATTCAAACAACAGCGTCATAAAAAACAACATCTGCTCCTCAAACACCTACGATGGCATCAACCTCGATTATTCAAACAAGAACACAATAAAAAATAACAACTGCTCAAATAACGAGGTAGGCATCAGCCTCGGGTGGTATTCACACAACAACAGCATAACAAACAACACTTGTTTAAACAACTGGCTTGGCATCCAACTCTCTGATTCAAACTCCAGCGTCATAGCAAACAACACCTGCTCAAACAACACGGAGAGTGGCATTCACCTCTCTGATTCAAACTCCAGCGTCATAATAAACAACACCTGCTCAAACAACGGGGGTGGCATTGATCTCTGGTATTCAAACTCCAACGTCGTAACAAACAACACCTGCTCAGAGAACGGGGGTGGCATCTATCTCAGGGATTCAAACAACAACATAATTACAAACAATAACTGCTCCTCAAACAAGGAAGATGGCATCAACCTCGGTTTTTCTTCAAACAACAACAGCATATCGAGCAATAACTGCTCTGAGAATGGCATCTTCCTCAGGTATTCAGAAAACAATGAATTAACAGGCAATACCATAATCAATGATGGGATATTTATTTTTGGTTTTCTATTGAGTAATTACAACACGCATGATATAGACACAAGCAACAAGGTCAATGGGAAACCTGTTTACTACTGGAAGGATGTAAGAGAGGGAAGAATTCCTAATGGTGCAGGGCAGGTCATACTCGCAAATTGCAGCAATGCTATCGTTGAAAATCAGGAATTGAACAATACAGGCGTAGGTATTGAAGTTGCCTTCTCCTCTTTCATCACTTTAAAAAACAACAACTGCTCAAACAACGAGCATAGCATAGACCTCTGGTATTCAAACAACATCGGTATATTAAACAACAACTGCTCCTCAAACAAGTGGGATGGTATTCACCTCTATAAATCAAACAACAACAACATATCATACAACAACTGCTCAAACAACAGGGATGAAGGCATCTATCTCTATTCTTCATGCAACAACAAAATGTACCTTAACAAATTCATAAACAACACAGATAATGTTTATTCCTATGAATCAACAAACATCTGGAACTCCACTGAAAAAATAATCTACATCTACAGCAGTAAAACTTACACAAGCTACCTAGGCAACTACTGGGACGATTACGAAGGAATAGATGATAACAAAGATGGAATTGGCGATACGTCTTATGAAATAAGCGGAGACAACAATGATATTTATCCGCTGATGGCGAGAGTTGAGAATTATGCACTAATAGAAGGTATTTATATAGAAGCGGGAAAAACTATTGCAGTTGAATCAGACCGAATACAACTTGTTGTCACCGGTGTTGCAGGTCATACAATTAATATTATTGTGCCTACAAATGCAACATTCCCAGGTGGTCTAAATAATAACCCTCCAACCGACATAATAGGTCCATCTACGATAACCGACATAATAGACGCAGATGGAAAAAGATTTTATGTTGTATGCTTCAATAACACGGGGGTATATACGGTAACGGTTATAGATACTATTACTAACTCGGCTGATAGCGTGGATATAGAAGTAAGAGAGAAGGTGATTTGCTTTGATATACCATGTGTATGTGTAATAGGAGAAACATTAAAGATCCGTGGAACAGCTAAGACTGGAAATATTATTGATATTGCAATAAATCACTCAGTCAGACCAGAGCTAAATGACATTCTAATTGATTGCGGTGAATTTGAAAAAGAGATAGAAACAGATTGGATGGTAGCAGGTATTTACAAAATAGAAGGTTTCATA
>JADHYP010000008.1 GCA_016782355.1 Candidatus Syntropharchaeum sp.
AACAGTTTGTTAAACGCCGTATGAATTTTATTTTTATCACACCAAACTGGTTTACTATGCTTTATCCTCCTGTGTTTGCTCCCGTAGTCAATCGTACCCCCCCATTTTTGATAATTCACAATGCCTTCAAGGAAATGATAAAATTCCAGGTAATCCACGCCAACGCCCTCTCTGGATATGTACGGTGTGTCAATATAAACGAGGTCGAAGTCACCTTCAATATCAAAAACATCAAGATTTAACGCTTCGTTTTCCTTTCCGTTAGAAAAAATGCACCCATTCGCTTCGTTTACAAAGTTCAAGAAATGCTCTTCAAATGGCGTATCCCACGTCGCTTTATTGCCAAAGCTTCGTTTTACATCAGAAGTCCGCATGTAAAGGTTTTTGCGATGAAAGAGATTATAGGGGCGCTTTATAATGCAAGATTGAAATAACGCATAATAAGCCAGTGTGCGTTTGTAAAAGTCATCCAATTTTTCGATGTTCTGGATGACCATATCGAGCCATCTGTTCTCCTCACCGGTATAATAAATATCCGAAAATGTGTCCTGTATGAACGAGGGATAATTGGCGTCAGGATGAGGTTGCAGTAAAAAATCTATATCTTCCCCCGATAACCGCACCGCATCGTTCTCTATCAAAGCCGTGCCGATGTAATAATTAGACTTTAATAGGTCGTTATAAAAAACCTGTTTACCCTCCATTTTCAAGAAATAGCCTACGATTCCTGTTCCGCCAAATGCATCTAAAGCGCTTTCAAAATTGAGTTCTTTTATATTCTCCCAAATCCATTCGACTATCTTCGATTTGCTCCCTTGATAGCGGGTTGTTGGAAGGGTATAAGGCTTAATTAAGTCACCCATAAGCGTTAATTGCGATGCTTTTTCAATCATTCTTATCACCGTTTACGCCTTTTTATACTCAAAATACTCCTTTATATTACGATAAGGGGGTTTTGGCAATTCAAGCAGTTGCGCCATATCCTTCGTCAGATAATACATCCAGTAATCATCAAAGACATCTATTCCATATTTTGAAAATATGCCAGTGCCATCCCTCATTTGTTCTGTCTTTGTCTTAGAACCTATGTTTTTGGTATTGCCACTTCCGGGTCTATCGCTTGCGATTTTATACTTCTCCTGCAGGATAAATTCAATATCCTTTATCACGGAAATAACCAGTAAACGCACCAAGCGTAAACCCAGACGCGGCAGTTTTCGACGTTCGATATGTGCTCTTTATATCCAGTGCTATCTTCTCACCGTTATTTTTGTCAATAAAACTGATGTCAGGGTAAAAATTCTGCTCTTTGCTTAAAATAATCTCAAAATCGTTTCCTATCGCAAACTGCTGGATTTTGGGAAATAGCATAATCTCCAAAACCTTTGAAATCACCTTTGTATCGAGAGAAATCGTGTAGATATTCTTAAATATATCAATAAAGCCCTTTACCGTCCAATTACCATCAGAATCTTGAATCTCGCAAAGATATTGGTTCAGATACCCTACGAGCTTTTCTCTAAAGTTATCTTTATCTACGTTCATCATTTAAACAATAACATCAGGCTTTAATAAAAATAGCGCATAAGACCTCCCCCTCGCCCACCATCTCAAATTTTTCAATACACGCAGGCACCAACACAGTATCCGTTGGAGTTAAATCTGCATTCGATTTTGATTTCAGCGTAACGTCCCCACGCGCACACGTAAGCACTTGCGGTTTGCCTTCCGTAAAAACTTTTACCCTGTCATGAACCTTAAAAAGCCGCAACTCGAATTGCTCACCCCGTAGAATCATATATTCCTCGAATCCGCTCTCTTTACGCAAAAGCAAATGCTCCTTCTTTAAATCTATACCACGTCCTTCTTCATCAAACCTCAATACCTTCACGGCATCCTCTAAATGAAGTTCCCTTCCCCTACCATAGTCATATATCCTAAAAGTTCTTTCGGACGCAGTGCTTATCTCATACACCTTTGTCCCCGCGCCCAATGCGTGAATGACGCCGGCAGGAATGTGATAAATGTCACCAACGTGTGCATCAACCGCATTCAAGCACGAAAGAAACGCCTCACTTTTTACCGCTTCTTTAACGCTCTCCGCATTCATAAAATCATTGAATCCAAGATAAATCTTCGCACCCTTTAACGACTCAAGGACGTGCCACGCCTCTTCTTTACCGAAAACGTCGCCAAGCTTTCTTGCGTATCCATCATCAGGATGCACCTGCACTGACAGATTCTCATCCGCCTTTATTATCTTCACAATCAATGGGAATTTGTTTTCCAACGGATTTCCTAAAATCTGTTCCGGAAACAAAGAAGTCAGTTCGTCCAGTGTGAATTCCCGGTTCGTTTCTATCTCACAATAATTCCTCGGCGAGGCGCACCAGAGCTCGTAGCCCCACGGCTTGTTCTCAACGAATGGCTTAATCTTCAGAGGTCGTTCAACAAGCGTCTCAACGACACCCTCAAACCTTCTCTTTGTATCCTCCATTTCGTCTTCAGAAACGCCACTCATCATCTCTGCAATTTCGCACAGCGAAAAATCGTTCCCCGGAAGTCGAGAATACCACCATTTTTCCTTCGCACCCTTCTCCTCTCCAATCCGCATCTTAAGCCTTATCCGTCCTTTGCTCGGATGGAACACGTCCACTAAGAAGCAATCTTCGACTTCTATTGATGCATGGTCAACCACGTTATAGACAACGCATTTCTTACCCCGTATCCTGTTTAACTTAGAATTTATCACGCACGCCTGCTCGAGCTCCGCGTGTTTCGCCGTTGAATTTAATATTACGCTGTTCTTTACCAACCCTTTCTCAAACTCCACCTGTTCATATACCGAACGTAAAACGTCACAGCCGACCTTCTTGCCCGAGGATAGATCAACGCCTAAAAACCCTCGCAATCTCCTTCCTACATCGTCCTCAGCCAGAATCTTCATCACATTTTCATAATAACTTTCATTCGTCCCGAAATCCAGCCATGCCGTTTTATCGCTCAAAGGAAAGCTTTTTATCAGTGCAAGTGGCTCTGCACGGACTATCTCATCCTTTATCCTATCCGCGCGCTCGCGGAGCCAGTAATCCGCTTCAGCTCCGTGCTCATGCGAAATCCATAATTGCCACAACTCATCTGAGTTGAACTTTCCTTCTCTTTCCCTCAGATTATCGCTAAACGCATCGAGCATACGTTCAGCCAGAACACCGCTCATCGCAAACATCCCCATGTTCACCATCACTTCGCTACCACCTCGCTTTTGCAACTTTCTTTTCGCCACTTCGTAGTTACGGCTGTCATCGAAATCGAGAAGTTCGCAACCTTCCGCTTCAGCACATCCGACTATCTGGATGCCATATTTACTCGCAACCTCCCTCGTGAGCTTTGTATTTAAGCCAAAGAGCAGGACATGCGTGTTCTGTGCACATTTCCTTATCTCATCTGCGCTGTCTTCGAATAACAAGAGCTGGTCGCCCCACGTAACCAGGATACGGGAAGGAATCGCAAAATCTTGAAACTGCTTTATCACTCCCTCCAATATCGTTAGCTTTGCAACCTCAATGAACGCTTTGTTTTTACAGGTTCTTGCGAGGACGTTTCTGGTGCCTTCACCGGCAGTATGCACGATGAGAACACTTTTTCCGCGCTGCTTCACCTCTTCCACGAGGTCTTTTCCTATCGCATCACTCGCATTTTCTATTGCGAACAGTGTGCCAAGCCCGTTGCCCGCAGCGCCATTCCACGCACTCTCGGAAACCGGCACAAGGATTGAGTTAAGAAGCACATCGTCTCTTAGTGACGAAAGCTCCAACTTCTCCACTTCTAAATCTTCACTGACCACAACCACGACATAATCGAACATTTTTATTTCTATATATAGAGCGGGATAATAAATATTGAAATTGCGAAAGAGGAAATGGAACAAATTTTATTTGATTTTTTCATTATATTTTCAACTATTTATCAATTAAGTTTTATCGGTTGAGCAAAAATATTCCACCGGTTTGCCATAAAAATTGGATTTATGCCAACGTTTAAGTAACTAACCCTCGAATGTGAAACTCAGAAGTGAAAATGAGGGAACGTAATGAAATGAAGGTTATAAGTAATCTCCCGGACCTGGTTGGGCTTGCAAGCCTTATAGGCTTCACTTCTATTGTCATACTAATCTCTCTCATATCTCAAGGGGCGATAATTTATTATTACGAACCAAACAAGTTTATCTGGATTGCAGAAGTGTTTCTGGGAACTTATGGCATTATAATAGGAATCAGGAGAATCAAAGGATGTCTGCTCGTTGAGGAGGTACCCAAAAGAGAGCTAAATAAATCTGCCATAGAATAAACATGCAATAAAAAATAAAAAGGGAAAAATGTTCCCCCTGTGTTTCTATTTTCACTCCATCACTTTCTTTAGTGGTGCAATTATCCTCGGATACCCCACGGCCATCATGTGGCATCCAGCCGCCGGCGTTCCTTTCAGATGCTCCAGAAAACCGGTAAAGAATTCTATGTTGACCCTGTCCACCTCTTCCTTCCTCTTCTCCTTGTCCTTTATCTCCTTCGTCTTCCTCATGGCTTCCAGATAATCCGGTGGCACATCCACGCCCGCCACATTTTCATGGAAGAAATTCGCCTGTCCGAAAGTCCTTGCCGGAAATATCCCAACCAGAATCGGAACGTCCACCTTCCCCAGCTCGTTAAAGAACTTGTCCAGAACGTCAGTGTAGTAAACGACCTGTGTTTGTAAGTATTCCACGCCCACATTGATTTTTCTCTTCACCTTGGCAACCTCCGCCTTTAAATGTGCCGCTCCGGGTGCCGCCGCTCCCCCCACGTGCAGTTTCGGCGGGTTATGTATCTCATTGCCTCCGAGGTCCTTCCCTTCATCCACCATTTTCCTTATCATAGCAATCAGCGTGGTTGAGTCCAGATCGAAGACAGGCTTTGCATCCGGCGTATCACCCAACGATACGTGGTCGCCAGCTAATGCTAAGATATTCTTCAATCCTAAGGCGCCGGCACCAAGCACGTCGGATAGAAGCGCCATGCGATTTCTGTCCGAACACCTGAGCTGGTAAACGCACTCCATACCGGTCTCTTTCTGGATTAGATACGACGCCGCCATACTGTTAACGTAAGCGAAACTCTGCGGATTGTCCGTCACGTTACATGCTACTACCAGACCCACCAACTCTCTTGCCATCTCAATCGGCTCGTTGACATCGCCTGCTTTTTCCGGCTCTAACTCACCTGTGAAGACATACTTCCCTTCCTTCAATTCTCTCATCAAATCGCTATAAACTTCATCACCCATTTTTTCCCCCATCACTCTCCTTTTCCTTCTTCTTCTAGCTTTGGTTTTGGACCGATAACTAAACGAATGAAACCTGGTAGAGCCCCAATCCCTGCAGTCATTATATTAACAGGATTTTCTATCTCGAACAGACGTGGTCTCTTCGCTTTACTCCATTCGTGTGGGTCGCGCATTTCTATGAACTTGTCGAGTTCGCCAAGTTTCTCCATTCGCTCGTATATCTTCACCCAGGCGCAGTCCTTTTCCTCATCTATCTCGCATTTATTACCAACTCGCACCCCACCACAGGGACCGTTCATCAATCCTTTTCCGCACGCAGTCAGAGGGCAGATACCCGCAGTTTTGCCCAATTCACACATTCCACAGGACTGACAGGTCTCCTTGAACTTGGTTGGACCACCACCTACAAGTCCTAGTGCATCGTTTGCGGGAATTACGGACTTTGGAATGCCCATTTTTTCGTCTATGTAGTCAGCCACTATCTGTACACCATCACCACAACTCATCAGTAAAACAGCATCGCGATTTTCAATCTCCTTCCGGTTCTTTTCCAGCCATATCCCGCTCTTATCAATATCACAGGCTTGAAAACTGAAAGGCAGGACGATTTTGAAGACCTCCTTCCCTTCCTTCGTAAGTTTCTCTGCCATCTCGTTCACCGCCTTTTTGTCACCGGTATGATAGAACGTAGCACATCCACCACAACCCATTACTACCACCTTCTGTTTTCCATCGAGGTAACCCAGAATCTCTTCCATAGGCTTTTGCTCTTGTGCAATCATATCATTTTATACCTCCGTGATTATAGAGAGGGGGTAATATATAAACTTTTCTATTTTTTCAAACAGTCGTCAGAAAAAACAAGACTTTGTTTCTTTTTTTCGTGAATTTTAGAATAATAAAGTTTAAGATAGGTAATGTTATAGTAGAAATCATGGCGTTATCTCTGCCTGACGTGCAAGCGAGCAGTCCGGATATAAAAATAAACCTGACGCGAGTGGGTGTAAAGAACGTGAAGAAGTTGGTAGAGGTAGCGAGAGCTGGCGGGAAAAGACCTGTAATTCTTATATCCGATTTCTACATCTTCGTGGACCTCCCGGGTGATATAAAAGGTGCAAATATGTCGCGAAATTTCGAGGCGATGTACGAAGTGCTGGAAGAGGCGATTAGCTCGCCGATATACGAGGTGGAGGAATTGTGCAGTGAAGTAGCAAAGCGGTTACTCCTTCTCCACGAATACGCTTCTACCGCCGAGGTAGGAATGAAAAGCGTGTATATGCTGAAGAGGAAAACGCCTATAATGAGGATGTCCTGTCAGGAGCCTGCAACTATCTTCGCAGAGGCAAGAGCTTTTCGCACCTCCTCGAATGACGAAGAAAGCGGTGTGAGGCTAAAAAAAGTAATAGGTGCGGAGATTGTAGGAATGACTACGTGCCCCTGCGCACAGGAGCTAATGAGGGATAGGATAACGGAAGAGTTAGCAAGGATAGGAGTAGCCAGAAAGGAAATGGACGCTTTTTTGAGTGCCATACCTATGGCGACGCATAATCAAAGAGGCAGAGGTATAATAACCATAGAGGTAGAAGACGATGTTAAAGTCCCTATGGAGAAGATAATAGGGATAATAGAGAAATCAATGAGTGCTAAGACGTATGAAATATTGAAACGTCCGGATGAGGCGGTGCTTGTGGAAGCCGCACATAAAAAGCCCATGTTCGTTGAAGATTGCGTTCGCGAGATGGCGAAGCGGGTGGTAGAAACTTTTACTGCGCTCCCTGACGATTCTATCATTACTATAAAGCAGATAAACGAGGAGAGTATCCATCAGCACGATGCCGTTGCGGAGCGAGTTGCTTCTATCGGCGACCTGCGCAGGGAGCTAAAAGAAGGCGATGCAAAAGCCGGGGTGGCCTAGTTGGTTAGGGCGCCAGACTCATAATCTGGAGGTCGCGGGTCCGAACCCCGCCCCCGGCATGTAAGAGAAGGGATAAGGAAGGAATTAGCGATGTTAGTAAATTGCAGATGTGAAGATGAGATTTAGGATTTTAGTTTTATTTTATGGATGAAAATGGAAAAAGGAATAAACTCATTGGTAAGATAATCCTTGCGGATTTCCTGGAATATCGGCTGGAGAAATTTATAAATTTTGTTATTTATTACACCAACGAGAGTTTTTCAATAGAATATATAGTTGATAACGAGAAGCTACGGAGAATTATAAATGACGTAAAATTAACGGAAGAGGAAAGAAAGAACATCAGTAGAATTTTACATAAATTAAGACGTATTAATACCAGAAACCAGATAACGCATGAGATATTGAAAGGAATAGTGGAATACCAGAGCGATTACTTTGAATCGGATAATGATTTGAATTTAAAACTTCTCAGCAGGTTGGAGTTAGCAAGGACTATGGCTATTTCTAATTGCGAGGAAAACAGCCACAGCCGCAGCAGCTTTGTAATTGACGCAAGTAGAATATCCCGTGCTACACAAGGACTATCAATTATCACGCCGCAGGGAAAGGAGGTTTCATTAAAGTCGTTGTTTCCTACGAAAAGGGATATAGCGAAGAGACGCATAAAAGTAAACTGGGGATATTGTCACATTCTGAAAGAGTAAACAGTTATGGGTATCCTCCATTACTGGCGAACTTTTCCAAAATTTATACGTTTACAAGCGCATCGGTAAAGAATAACGCTCCTACCCGTCAGGGAGTATATGAACTTCGTCTTAATGGCGATAGAATAGAATACCCCAAAGGTTGTTGTCAAACGTTCTATATAGGAAGTGCGAAAAATCTAAGAAAGAGGTTGCTTGACCATCTAAGCCCGAACAGTAAGAATGACGGTATAAAGAGATTGGTAAAGGAAAAAAGATGTGTTTTTAGGTATATTCAAGTTTCCAAAGAATGGAGTAGAGAAGAGAGATTCCTTTATAACCTCTTTGTAACAACCTTTGGTGATTCTCCGGTATGCAATCACGTTAGTCCAAAGGCGAACGAAGGATAAACATTTTATAACCACAAGCAAAACAAACTATGGTCTGTTTAGCTCCACGCTCTTCAACTGCTCCTGCACCCTTCGCCTCGCCTCTTCCAGCGAAAACGAAAAATCTTTCACTATTTTTCCCTTGAGAATCATCGGCTTCAGCAACGACTCCATATCTTCTGGCGGTGCTTCTTTCGCCAACCTTATCTCGTCTTTTCCTTCTTCAATTACACCCTTCCGTCTATACACCTGTTTCTTCCCTCCTCGCTTACCTCGCTTTGCACAGGGTTCTCCTTCCTTTTCTATTATGTCCAGTGCGAAATCTATGCACCTGGCATTTGAAACGCTCGTCCCCACGCCAAACCCTGCTACGACGTCTTTCAGCTCTACCACTTCCTCCTCGTCTATACCCCCGCTTACGAATATCCCTACGTTCTTATACCCTCTAATGTCAAGCTCCCACCTTACTTCCTCGATAATTCTTCTGAAGTCGCCCTTCCTCGACGTTGGCGTATCTAAACGAACGGCACGTAAAGATTCTCCAAGCGCCTCCGCAGCCATTATAGATTCCTTCTTCTCGTCATAATAAGTGTCGCACAAGCATATCCTCGGCACTTCCTTCGCAACCACTTCGTCAAACGCCTTCCACGCATCCTTCTGCTTATCCTCGCCAAAACAGATAATCAAAGAATGAGGCATTGTCCCCGTTGCTTCTATCCCTATCCGTTCCGCACCTGCAACGCAGCTCACACCGTCCATTCCGCCAAGATATGCGCATCTTTCTATCATAGCCGCTAATGCCGGATGCTGCCTCCTCGTGCCGAAGGAAATGACGGGAACGTCGCCTGCAAAACGCTTTATCCTCGCCGCCTTCGTCGCTATCCCCGACTCATGACAGAGTAACCCCAGTAAAGGCGTTTCATATCTCGCAAACTCCAGATAGCGACCTTCGATACGCAAAACGGGTTCATAAGGAAAAAAAATCGTGCCTTCCGGCATCGCATACACGTCCACGTCCTTCCCCGCCAACAGATGAGCCACTTCTTCCAGACCCGTCAGCACAGCCCATCCTCCACCTGTCGTAATAACCTCCGCCACCACCTCCGGGTTCACTCCTTTCCGCTTCAGCACTTCCTCTGCCCTGAGGAAGTATATATCAGTGGTTTTTCCTTCCAGAATCGCCTCATCAGAAACAACCGAGAATTTCATTTATTTCCGCTCTCCCTTTACTTTATTAAGGATATTTTTCTTTTCCGAAAACGCTTTTCTTTTCCTGCGAAGCTTTTTTGATAAAACTTTTCTTAAAAGTTTTAAAGAAAAGGGTTTATTGATGAATCTGCACGCCTTTTACACTCTTTATCCTCCCTATTTCCTCTATTAGCTCACCGGATATATTTTTATCGGCGATAATCGTGAGTTTCGGATCGTCCACTAAATACGGGTCATCACTAACCGCCTGTCGTATGCTAAATCCCCGCTTTGCCATCACCGTAGCAACTTCGCCAAGTATCCCCTTCTCCTTCGCATCCTTTGGATGTATTATAATTACACTGAGCCCCAACAAAGGTGCAACGTCAACGAGAAATGAAATAGAACGAATGTTTTCAAATATTTCTTTCAACTCCGGCTCCTTCCGGATTCTTTTCACTGTCATATCAACTACACGCCGGTCCACGCCTATCTCGTTTGCTATCTGCGTATGCGGTATCTCAATCCCGCCGGAGACTACTTTTCCTTCTGCACTCACTTGAAATCCTCTCTCCAACAGCAGTTCTATAACTTTCTTTTGCGATGGAAACCCCTCAAACTTCTCCATTATCTCTTTCCACATCGCTCTATTATTGGTGTTTGCTTAACCACTTTTGAAGATACAAGAAGTCAGAGAACAGAAATTACTTAGATTTCAAAAAATTCTCTGATTTCTGGTCTTACCGGTATCCCCTCTTTAATATATCCCCTCTTATTTCATCTAATCTCCTCGTTGCCGTATCCACTTTCTCACGCACTTCCTCTTCCACCGATTGCATACTCACCCTTAAAGACCGCTCCTTCTCTTTTATCTCCTCTTCTATTCGCCGTAACCGCTCATCCACGCTCAAAAACAAAAGAGTTAACATTCCAACCACCATCACGGTTGACGCTACGATCACCGGGTCCTCATACTTGTCCCACAATCTATATGCAATCACAAAGGCGAAGAAGACCATCACAACCGAAAATATTATGTTTCTTGCTTCCATATCTCAACACCTCTCCTAATTTTATTTTCCTCCTCCTTATTTTTGTCTTGAATTCATACCCCTATAAATATAAATATAAATATAAATTTAACCCTTTCTCTATTTAAATAGGATGCCCCTGTTTTTGTGTCTGAAGTAATGGAAATGCAAAAGACCGTGGTCATCCTGGCAGGAGGAAAAAGTCAAAGATTCCAATCTTTCGATAAATGCTTCGTCACCTTAAACAATAAGCCGCTCATACAGCATGCCATTGGTAAAATGACGACCGTGGCTGATGAAATATTAGTGGCGGCACGAGACGAGAAGCAGGGAGAACAAATCAGGAATAAAATAAAACTACCCAATAAAGTCGTTTTAGTTTTTGACTCCCGGAAGGGCTTTGGTCCACTTGCAGGCTTCCTATCGGGTTTAGAAAGGGCTTCTTTTCACTATTCTCTCGTCATCGGCTGTGACATGCCTTATATAAACGAAAGGGTAGTGGATTTTCTATTTGAGATAGCCGCTATGGGATACGATGCCGTAGTGCCGAGATGGGAAAATGGAATGGTAGAGCCTTTGCATGCGGTCTATCGAAGAGAGCCGATGCTGGCTGCGATAAAGGATGCGATGCGAGAAGGCGATGCGAAAGTCTTAACTCTTTTATCTCGACTTGAAAAGGTTAATTTCCTCCCCATGAACGAAATAAGGGAAATAGACCCCGGCTTAGAGACGTTTACGAACATAAATACGGCTGAGGAGCTGAAAGGTATGAAATAATAGTTTCTTTGAGCCCTACATAAAGAAAGGTTTATTTCCGTGCTTTCTTCAGGATTTGGTCCATTCTATTCTTACGCCACTCTTCTAGACCAGATATCCATTCCTCATGCTTTTTGTAGATGTAATCTCTCGCAACCAACAATTCTTCTTCTGAATCCCCCCGTAACACTATTGACGGCACATAATCCTTCGTTGGTAAGTCAGTCCTCGGATCAAATGCATCTTCCGGCGGCTTCTCTTGATCCACTTCCAACCCGAACTTCTCCGCTGCTTCAAATATTATACCGGTAGTTATAGCCCGGGGAATGCGCAACTCGTATTTCCTCTCTTCCATTTTATTTTCTCCTCGTCCTTATCCTCCACCACCGCCTTCTCCAGGCATGGACATTACGCCCGTTTCATCCGCTTCTTCCGCGGCATAACAATCTATGCACAGGGCTCTCCCTGCAATCTCCATAAACTCTTCCACTTCTCTCCCACACTTTGAACACCTTACTTTCTTTGGTTTCCTTCCTCCTTCTTCTGCTTTTGCTGCCTCTCTTGTCATCCACCTTTCATGCCTTTCCTCTGCTGTTTCTTCTTCCGCCATTTTGTTATCGATTATTTATAATGTTTATCTTTCATTCTATTTTATATTTTTTCCAGCATCTCTTCCACTTCTCGTTTACCATGCTCCAGTTCCTCGACCTGCTCTTTGTCTTCTTTTAAAAGCAGTGTCTGAAATTCGCCCACGTGTGTTTTCTCTTCTTTTGCTATATCCAGAAGAACCTTTTTGACCTCTTCTCGCTCCGCCATCGCCGCGAGTTGTTCATACAAATTCACTGCATCCAGTTCCGCTATTATCCCCACACGCAATATCTCCTTATCCCTATCTTCCTTTCTCACCTTTTCCAAATCTATCGGTATTTCGGATAACATGTTTACTCCTCCTCAGGTGCTGCCTGTCTATAACTATCAGTTCGTCCCTTATAAATTTTTCTATTTTACTTCTTGTGAAAGCAAGTGGTATGGGGCTGCGGAGATTTGAACTCCGGTTACCAGCTCCCCGAGCTGGGAGGATAACCTGGCTACCTTACAGCCCCCGGTGAATTTTTATTAATACCCTTTGTGTCACATGACACCTGATTCATGATAGCATCTATGTCTATAAATAGGTGATGAAATGAATTTTGTCATTCATGGTTTTTGTAGGGTGGAAACAATTGACGTAATAAATCATGGAACTTATAACTGTAATATTCATTTTAGCACTGGCGGGAATCGGAGTTGGATTTGCCGAGGGACTTCTCGGTGTTGGCGGATGCTTTATCATGGTTCCCGTAACTTTCTTTGTATTCTCTACAATGGGTTTTTCACCGGATATAGCAATAAAACTCGCATTTGGCTCTAACCTTCTTGTCGTGTTTCCAACCGCAATCAGTGGGGCATTGGCGCATACGAAAAAAGAAGCGGTATGGTGGAAAGCAGGAATGGTTTTGGGTATTTGCGGAGCGATTGGAGCACTTATAGGCGCTACAATTACTTCACGGTTTCTCAGCGAAGGAATATTAAAGCTTGCATTTGGACTCGTAATCGGTCTTGGCGCGATAAGGATGCTGGCATGGAAGCCGCCAAAGGATGAGGAAGACCCGAAAGATAATCCTTTGACCTGGGCTTGCTTGGGTTTTCCTATTGGCATTATAAGCGGGATGATTGGCATTGGTGGTGGAATCATCGCGGTTCCCGTGCTTGCAATGGCTTTAAAATTCGAGATGCGTCGTGCAATTGGGACTTCGCTGGTAATGATGGCTTTCACGAGCATTGCAGGTTCTATGGGCTATTTAACAAATGGGCTTTCTGTTCCAAATCTACCACCTTTTTCCATTGGATACGTCAATCTGCTTGTATGGGCTTGTCTGGCAATGACAAGCATTCCGGTAGCACTGATAGGTGCGAGAACTGCTCACAAGCTACCTGTAACGCAGCTAAGATACATCTTTATCGCCGTGATGTTTTATGTAACATTAAAGATGATGGGCGTGTTTGAATGGCTGGGATTGCCAATATAAACTTTATTAACTTTTGTAACTTTCTATTTAAAATTAAAATGGAACTGAAGCAAATTGGCGTTATCCACACTCCGTATAAAACACCGGAAGAGTGCCCGTGTCAAGCGTGCAAATCGGAATTGATTGCTGAAATAGAGGTATTCAAGGAATATGAAGGTGGCTTAAAAGATATAGAAGGGTTTTCTCATCTTATCGTCCTGTATTGGCTGCATAAATCGAAGGGTTATTCTTCTCTCGTAAGGACGCCCTGGGATACTGAACTACATGGTTTATTCACCACGAGGTCGCCACACAGACCGAACCCAATTGGAATTTCTATTGTGAGGTTAATTGAAAGAAAGGGGAACATTCTGGGGGTTAAAGGTGTAGATGCAATTGATGGCACGCCTTTGATAGACATAAAACCGTATGTGCCGGAATTTGATGAAAAGGAGAGGAGAGACGTGAAGATTGGGTGGCTTGAGGGGAAGCTAAAGAGATGAAAGCCCTGATAAGCGTGTTCAACAAGGATAAAGTGATAGAATTAGCAAAAGCGCTGAATGAGCTTGGAATAGAGGTAATCGCAACTGAAGGGACGGCGAAGGAGCTTTTGGAGAATGGAATCATGGTGACAAAAGTATCGGCGTTCACGGGATTTCAAGAGCTGCTCGGCGGTAAGGTAAAGACGTTGCATCCGGGAATTCATACGGGAATTGCAACCGCAGAGATAGGTATCGTCGCCGTAAACCTCATACCTTTGGACTTTTCAAGCGAAAATACTCTGAATGGTATGGACATCGGCGGTGTTGCAATGCTCCGCTCCGGGATAAAGAATTTTGAAAACGTTGCGGTAATCGTAAATCCAGCGAGATATGATGAAATAATCGAAGAGCTTGGAAAGGAAGGGGAACTTTCGCATGATACGAAATTGCGTTTGGCACGCGAGGCATCAAAATATATATTAGCATACGAATCAGAAATTGATATGATATTAAAGAGGATGAAGTAAAAAGAACTAATCGAAATAAAAGAATAACAAGGTGATTGAATATGTCCGAGAATAGCAAGCATCGGGAGATAAGGGAGAAGTGTATAAAAGTCCTCAGGAGCCAGGGATACACGGTAGATACTTCACACGAGGATAAAGGGGACGTCCGGATTTATCGAGAATACAACGGAGAAAAAATCGCATTAGCTGGTGTTGATATTGTGGGGATAAAAAAGGGGGCTATACAAATGATTGTAGAGATAGAAGAAGACGATACGGCAAAGACGGTACTTGGAAATGTCGCTGTCGCGGACATGGCGACTATATGTTTAGCCAGGACGGCTGACTCGGATAGAAAAATGGTTCCATTGAATGGAGTTGTCCTCTTTATTGTCACTCCTGCGAGTAAAGAACGGGCGGAAGAACGGGCGAAAAAACGAGCAGCGATAATGATGCTAAGAGATAGTTATAATTTCATGAATGGAAGCCTGCGTGATTTTATTGTAACCGATGAAGACGAATTTGAGGATGAGATAAATGAAATGGCGTTGTATGTGGTGTAAAAAACATTTGGAGTAAGTGAGGATGAAAAAAAGCTGGGATGCACTATTGCAAGAATTAAAAGATAGACACGACGATTTCAAGCTTATTTCTGCGGATAAAATCGAAGTAGCCGATTGGGTGCGGTGGAAATGCAGGTATGGCTGCAGAGCATACGGTAAGCATCTCACCTGCCCGCCGTATACGCCAACGGCAGAAGAGACGAGAGAGCTCATAACGGGATATGAAAAAGCGTTAATTGTGAGATTTGAAGACTTGCAACCGAATTTAGAGGTGCCACCTGCGCATACCCATCATTTCCTGTGGAATGCGATATTGAAGGTGCACGATACGATGTTTGAATTAGAAAGGCATACTTTTCTGTCCGGGTATTATAAAGCGTTTGCAATGGGTGCTCTCCCCTGCGCTTATTGCGATGATTGTCTGCCGGAGAGACATGATTTTGTTCTGGACCAGGCATCAAAGAGATTTTGTGAGCATCAGGATCGCGCAAGACCGTCAATGGAGGCGTGTGGAATTGATGTGTTTAAGACTGTAAGGAAGGTGGGTTATGAAATAGAAGTGCGCACGTCGCCTCATGAAAGGATAATCTTTTTCGGGTTGCTGTTGATTGAATGAGTGAAATCATTTCAGGTGCTTGTTTACCGCGGAGCCCGCAGAGAACACAGAGAGTAAGAAAAATCGTTTATCTCGTCTCAGCGCTCTCCGTGCTCTCGGCGGTAAACAAATACCATTTCAGTAGTCTCAATCCCTTCAATTTTAACATTTTTTCTATATATAAATATATTTTCTCTTTACCCTGCTCTTGCCGCTATTGGCTACCAAAGCGTACCTCGACCTGCTCGGTGATAACAAAAGCCAAAATGACTTGCTTAAGGATATTCAACAGCCTCACCATTACAAATCTTCTCTTGTTGCTCTTCCGACAGCCCTGATAGCCAATAAGACTTTACTCCTGATTTCCATGAGACATACCACAGCGACCAATCATTGGTAACCAGCACGGCGTTCTTAATCTGGGCATATGTCAAAACAAATATATCCATTCCACCGATTTCAATCAAATATTCGTGTCGTGGTTTGTGTAGCGCAAGAACTAAAACATCGGAATCTAACACAATCTTCAATATAACTCACCCTTCATCCGCATTTTCCGTATTTCATCTGTCGGGTCTATCGGTTTAGCAATGCTCTCGCTTGATTTTAACAAATCCAAATATTCTTTTATCTCTTGCTCCCTTCTTGCCTCTCCTTTGATGACAAACCTTTCCAATATTTCTACCTGTTCTTTTATCGCAAATATCGTCCTTTCACTCTGACTATTTAAATCCATTTTTCTTCACCAATATTTCTTCTACGTTGTTCACATAAATGACCTTTACCTTAAATAATTATCCAAAAACCGCCCCATCCTCTCCAGAGCCTCTTTTATTTCATACTGCGATACCGCATAAGAGCACCTTATGAACCCCTCTCCACAAGCACCGAATACGCTTCCGGGAATTACCACCACCTTCGCCTCCAGAAGCAGTCGCTTTGCAAACTCCTCTGACGTGAGACCCGTGTTTTCAACAGACGGGAAAGTATAAAACGCGCCTTTTGGCTCAAAACAGCTCAGCCCTATTTCTCTCAGCCCTTCCACCATCAACCTCCTTCTCCGGTTGTATTCACTTACCATTCTCTCCATCTCGTCATCAGATCTCAAAGCTTCTACCGCCGCCATCTGTGCCGTAATAGGCGTGCAAAGCATTATATACTGATGGATTTTCATCATCGCTTCTATTATCTCTTTATTCCCCGCGGCATACCCTATTCGCCACCCTGTCATCGCATACGCCTTCGAGAAACCATTCAGCAGTATTGTCTGCTCTTTCATCCCGTTAAGCGAGGAAAAGCAGGTATGTTCACCTTCGTAAGTCAGCTTGCCGTAGATTTCATCAGATATAACGAGCAAATCATGCTCATTCACTACGTCTGCTATCTCTTCCAGGTCTTTCCTGCCCAGCGTTGCTCCGGTAGGATTGCTGGGATAGCTCAAAATAACAGCTTTTGTATGTGCCGTTATTTTTTCCTCCAGCTTTTCCGCCTTCAGCTTGAACTCGTCCTCAACTCCCGTATCCACGCATACCGGAGTTCCGCCGGCAAATGTCGTGCAGGGCTTGTAAC
>JADHYP010000009.1 GCA_016782355.1 Candidatus Syntropharchaeum sp.
CCTTGACATAAACGTCGCTCAGCACCTCGTCTTCGTCCAGCCTCTGTCTTATGTATCTCGTGACCTCATTGACGGAGTATATGCGCGTTTTCTCTTCTATTCCCTTCTCTTCCTCTATCCCTTCTATCTCTGTTCCACTTTCAACGCCAAACTTCTCTTCTTCTTCTCCTTTTTTCAAATGCAAGAAATCCGTTAATGTTACTCCTTTTCTTTGTTTAACATCCATTTTCTAATTTCTTCGATAAGCACCTCTCTCGTTTTTTCATGCGAATCGTCAATTTTTTGAAGTAGTTCTCGTTTATCTTCTCTTATATCTGCTCTCAACTCAGAAATACTATTTTCTACATTCCCCAACCTTTTGTTCAGTTGTTTAAGCTCTCCAACAACTTCTCTCAATTCAGGCACCAAAAAATCCTGAACTACATTTCTAAATCCCCCCACTATCTTCTCCTCGTCCATTTCTTCTATTATGAATGGTGACAGCAACATAAGTAGTTAGAGGGAACATACAATGTAATTGCTCAATATCTTGTGGACGGAAATCCTAAACACTAAATCCGAAATCCTAAACAAATCTAAATGACAAAAATTACAAATTCAAAACTTAGTCCTCCACAGGGGCTTGCGGAGTCGTGTGACGGTTTTAGCATTTGGATTTTGAATTTTGAAATTGTTTAGGGTTTAGAAATTAGAAATTAGGATTTTTCACTTCTTCTTGAGCTTGTTCGGATTTTTACAGGGCATTCAACTTCTTCACGTACACGTCCTCATAAATAGGACCTTTAGGCGTAAGCGTGCTCTTCTTCAATTTCAGCTCTTCCACGGGCATCTCCCCCACCTCTACATCCCCCAGTTCCGCTATCTTCTTCAATATCCGCCCTATTTCATCCCTTGTCCCTGCTCTCGACGTCATCTTCACACGGCAGATCGTAACGTGTGCACTGAACCTTTTTTCGCTGGGAAAACCCAATGCCCTCAACCGCGATTCCACTTCTTCTTGCAACGCCTTCAACTCTTCCACTCCCTTCTCGATTCCTATCCATACAACCCTTATGTTTCTTGCCTTTTCCGGCGACGCCTCCGGGAAGAAGCCCACACCCCGCATCCCTATATCAAACGGTTTTTGACTTATTCCTACCAATTCTCGTTTGACGTCCTCTACTTTGTTCTCCGGAACGTCCCCCAGAAATTTTACCGTTTGATGCGCCTGCCACGCATTCACGAATTTCAATTTTAGCCTGCTCTGGTCTATCTCCAAATTTGTAAATTGCTTCTGCACTTCCTTTATCTTCGCTCTTAGTTCCTCAGACAGGTCCACTGCAATAAACGCTCTCATAACACTTTTTTTCTAAGTATGTTTCCTAATTTCTTTTGATAACGCTTTTCTTTCCAAGAAAAGGTTTAACTTTAAAACCCGGGCAAGACTGCTTTGCCTTTTCTCCTCCTCTCGCTCCTGATACGTCCTTATCGCCCTGAGAAGGTCTATTCTCCTGAACTCCGGCCAGAAGGGAGCGCAGAAATATGCCGCACATTCGTTCCCCAACGCCTGCCAGGGCACGAAATTACTCAACCTCATCTCCCCGCCCGTTCTTATTATCAAATCCACACCAGTTTTTGCTCCGGAAGCTGAGCCCGAATCTGAAGTCGAAGACCCATTTTCTACCTCGCTTATGTATAAATGCTTTGATATCGTCCCCTCATCTATGTCAGCCACCGATAGCAAGCCTTTTTTTACCCTATCCCCTATTATACGCACCGAATCTACTATCTCCATCCTTCCACTATACGCAACGGCGATGAATAGCCTAAATTTGTTATACTGCTCTGTTGCACGTTCCGCTTTTCTTATCTTCTCTTTTACCGAATCCGGCAGCAAATTGACGTTCCCTATTGCTTTCACTCTTACTCCACGCTTATGAACCCTTTCATCCCTGCTTATCTTATCGAACTCGCTACGCATCAGCGTAAATAGCCTCCCTTTCTCTTCTTCCGTCCTGCAAAAGTTTTCAATAGAAAAAGCATATATCGTGAGCTGCTTCACTCCAATACCAAAACACCACTCAATCACACGCTCTGTTATCTCCGCACCATAGAGATACCCCTCTTCCGTTGAAATCCCTATCTTCTTCGCATACCTTCTATTCCCATCCATGATTATTGCTACATGCTCTGGCAAGGGCTTCTCCAATATCTCATCCTCCAGCAATTTCTCGTATTCACCGTAAACCCTATCTCGCGACCACCTGCATAATCCCACCGCTTTACGCAATGCAAAGAACTTCTTATTCCCTATCTTTGTCCTCATTCCCGTCTTCACGCCCCTACCCTGCCCTGCTTCCAAACTCCATTACCTTTACCTTCATCTCGGAAAGCTCTACAAGCGTTGCACATCCCGGAACGGGATTTATATTCCTCTTTTTTTGATATGGCGTCTGCGATTGCCACGTCCCGGAATTTATCAGTAGCACGTTCCGGTATTTAGAAATGCCGACTGTATGCGTATGCCCGCAATGGAATATATCCGGAACACGGTCAATTACTCCGTAATCGTGCCCGTCGGGAACGATAGAGACTGCGTTTCCATATATAAGCGCAACATGCCGTCTTTTAAGCATCTCCGCCATCACTTCCTCCGGCTTTGAATAACTCAGCCTCGATACCGAGTTAACGAAATCATCGTAAGATTGCCCGTGATATATCAAGACAAGCCTGCCGCCAATTTTTACGTATGCGGGGTTGCTCACAAAGCAGGTATTATCCGGGAAGAGCTTCCTGAGTGCCTCGGGCAAAGGCGGTTGTGGCTCGGCATTCCTGACCGCATCATGGTTCCCCGGTGCTACCACCACGTGTATGTGCGAAGGGAAATCGTGAAAATATCCCGCCGCTATTTTATATTGCTCCTCTATATCCATAATTGACAACTCTTCCTCCTGACCCGGATATACGCCTATTCCATCCACAATATCGCCAGCAACAACTAAATACGCAATTCCGATGCTTCTGGATTCCTCTTTTAACCACTGCACAAAACTACCCCATGCTTCTTCCAAAAATGTGTTGCTTCCTACGTGCATATCCGAAATAAACACTGCATATATGCGCTTTTGCCCACCATTTCCCCCTCCTCTCTCGTTATCGTTAGAGCCATGACCTGAGTTGAAGTTGGCTGGAAGCGGTAATGATGATTGCGAAGTTGAAGAAGGGATAGGCACGTCCGGATATGTCACTCTATTTGCAAATAAATAACCGCCATCTGATAAAGAACCAGTAACGCCTATTATCTCATCCGGTATTATTCCCTCTTGATTTCGCAATATAACCTGTAGATGCCCCGTAGCGTCTTCTAATTCCACCCGGATATTTCCTTTCGCCGTTTTATTTACGGAAGCGACCATTCCCACCACTGAAACCTCTTCGCCTCGCATACCATTTCTTATATATCTTATCTGCCGGCAGTTCATCCTCCTTTTTATTATCACGCTTATCCGCTCATATCTGTCAAGGAAATGCGGTAAGAAATCTTTGTGGTCCACACCCCTGCCATTGTCAGAGAACGATTTAATTATAGCCGGAGCCGGTACATGCGTTTGTTTTTGAAAGCTGATGCCCCCTTCTTTTTCTACCTTTCCTGCCACATTATTTTTGATAAATTCAGCTATCTGCTCGGTGGAAATCACAAAAATCGAAGGGTCTAAGGAATCAGTTACGTTTTCTACTATCTCATTGAGGTCAAAACGGCTTTCGGCTTCTGATTGACTCAGCAATTCAATCGCTTCCGGCTGGACTTGAAATCCCAACTCGGCGAACCTCTTCACTATTTCTATTCCATTCTGCTTCACAGCCATTCCTTTACCTTAGCTTCTAAATACTGCTTTGGCAACGCTCCCTGTATGACGTCCACCGGCTCACCATTTTTAAAGATGAACAACGTGGGTATAGCCATAATCGCAAATTCAGCAGCTACTCTCGGGTTCTCGTCCACATTCAGTTTTCCAAACACGACTTTACCTGCATATTCCTTCGATAATTCCTCTATTACCGGTGCAACCATTCTGCAAGGACCACACCAGGGAGCCCAGCAATCCACGACCACCAGTGGATACTTTCGTACCGTTTCTATAAAGCTATTGTCGTCTATTGTCAGGGGATGGCCTATTACACCCTCTTTATTCTCCTCTCCCGTCGCTTTTATCTCCTCGCTCATCTCGCGCATCTTTCTCTCTTTTATCCGCTCTATCTCTATCTCTTCTTTTTCTTCTCTCATACCTCTTCCTCTGTATCTTTTAAAAATTGATTTTTAAAAACGTGGAATTCTTGATAAAACTTTCTGTTTAAAAAAGTTTTTGTACCGTATTGTGGTTGCCTCTTAACGGTCATCGCCATCTTTCGAAGGAGGCATACCGCAGGGACCGTGCAATACGGCTTTGTTTGTAGCCCTTCGTTTGCCATAGTAATCATCCTCCGCCGTTTAGCGAGGTCAAACTACTCTTCGAAAAGGGCAATTTTATATTCGCTCTTCTTATATATAAAGGTAATTGTATAGCTCAGTAAAAATCCCAACTTCCAAGCATAGCCAATAGCCAGGTAGCGGTTAGGGGTCAGAGATCAATTACAAATTACGAATATTCAACTATGATTTTTTTTTCTCCTCATTCATAATTCCTGGCTGCACCCTATTCCCTATTGGCTATTCCCTATTCCCAATTGAGATTTGGCGCTATGAAGCGGCATGGAAAAAGCTTTCTCTACTGAAGGTCGGTGGATGGCGTTGTAAGTGCAAAAAGGAATTATACGAAGGTCGGGCGTGGCATAGTGGATGCCGCAGCTCTTTACCCTTTCCAGGTCATAATTATAGGCGTCCTGGAAGTGCATTGCACCGATAAAAAGCGCTTTGCGATGAAACTCCGCAAGCGACTCGCGATTTCCCTTCCCCAATATATCCGCAAAGGAAGTGAAGTTATCGAATACTGACGGCGCTTTCTCCCTGTCTATAAACTTCCCCCCCAGCATCGTCATCTTCGCTATCGCTTTCAGTTTGCCAATCCTCGATTTACTTATCTCTTCCGCCGCCTCCATTATGAACTCCATCAGCCCTTCAACGTCTATGAATTCTGTTATCGGTATGAACTTCCCGTTTTCAACGAATACATACGTTGCAGCACCGCAGTGAGGATGAACCGTAAATTCCAACTGTGGCATTCCTTTCCACGCCTCCACGAAATAAGAGAAGGGAACGACGAAAGGAATGGGATAAAAACTCTCACGAGGTATTTCGCCCTCTGTTTGCTCTTCCAGAAGGTTTATGAAATCCGGAATTGTTATTCTTCCCTCTTTCCTCGCTGATTCATCTATTCTTCCTTCAAAAGCGATGGGTTGTGCGTTCACTCCTTTTACAATATCCAGGTTCTCAGCCGCAAATCTTACTATATCGCCCACCTGGTCGTCATTTACACCTTTCATAAGCGTGGGAATGAGCACTACACTCTTTAATCCTCCCCTTCGGCTGCTCTCTATCGCCTTTAACTTCGTTTTTAACGCAGGAATGCCCCTCAACGTCTTATACGGTTCGTCAGTCACCCCGTCAAATTGCAAATACACGGTATGCAAGCCCGCTTCCTTTAATTGGCGACAAAACGCTTCGCTCTTCGCTAACGCTACCCCATTCGTCGCCACTTGAATATGCGAGAAGCCCATGTTACGTGCCATTCTTACAATATCCACAAAACCTTCTCTTATCGTTGGTTCGCCGCCCGCAAACTGCACCGCAGGGCACGGGGGCGTCTCACTCCTTAGCAGTTCCATCATTTCCCTCAACTGTTCCATCGTCGGCTCGTAGAGGTAACCCGCGACGGCGGCATTTGCAAAACACGTCGGGCATTTCTGGTTGCACCTGTTCGTGAGGTCTATAAGTGCGAGCATTGTCGAGCTCTTATGCTCCGGGCAGAGTCCACAATCGAAAGGGCAGCCTTTATCTGTTTTCGTTAGCGTGATTCCCGCGCTGCCCTCGCATCGCCATTTTGCGAATTTGTGATATAGTTCAGCATCCGACCAGTATACGTCATCAAATTCGCCATGCCGCTCACACTTCTTTTTTATCAGTATCTTGCCACCTTCTTCGTACACCTCTGCATCTATAACTTCAAGACATTCCGGGCATAATGACTTCGTTTTCATTTCCGTTTAACTTGCATCCATCCTCCGTAATAGTTTATAAAAGAGGGTGATTATTGTCCTATATAAAGGTAACTAAAAATAAAAACAAACCAGATGAAAAATGATGACTTAACTGCAATAGAAGTCGCAGAGGGTATAAAAAGTGGAACCATATCGTGTGAGGAATTAATATTAAAAATCTACGAGAGAATAGAAAGAAGTGAATTAAATGCTTTTATTACTTTGAGCAAAGAGAACGCAGTTGAACAAGCGATAGAAGTGGATAAGAAAAGGAATGAAGAGGAATACGTGCGTAAAAAGCTGCTTGGCGTGCCCATCGCCATTAAGGATAGCATATCTACAAAGGGGCTTCAAACCACGTGTGCATCCGAAATTCTTTCGGGTTATATTCCACCTTACGATGCTACGGTAATAGAGGCGTTAAAGCGAGAAGGAGCGATAATTATAGGGAAAACGAACATGGACGAGTTCTGCATGGGGACTTCCACGGAAACGAGCTATTATGGACCTACGATAAACCCACATGACCTCAGCAGGGTGCCAGGAGGGTCTTCAGGCGGTAGTGCCGCGGCAATATCGGCAGGCGAAACGGTTCTCGCTCTTGGCTCCGATACCGGTGGCTCTATCCGATGCCCTGCTTCTTTCTGCGGCGTGGTTGGACTGAAGCCAACTTACGGGCTTGTATCGCGATATGGACTCATTGCGTATGCTAATTCGCTTGAACAGATAGGACCAATGGCGTCTAACGTAACAGATACTGCGCTGCTCTTAGAAGTGATAGCGGCGAAGGATGAAAGGGACAGCACGCAGGTAAAGATAAAGAATAATGCTGCAACGAACTACTGCGCTTCTTCGCTGCTAAACGTGAATGAAGACGCAGATAAAGAGGTCAAGGGCATGAAGATAGGAGTTCCAAAGGAGTTCATCGAAGGTGTTTCGCCAGAAGTTGAAAAATCCGTGTGGAACGCAGTGCACAAATTCGAGGATTCCGGTGCCGAATATGAGCTGATAAGCATGCGAGACCTGAAATATGCACTTGCCGCGTATTACATCATTGCAATGTCCGAAGCATCGTCAAATCTTGCGCGGTTTGATGGGCTCCGATACGGGCTTCGGAGTGGAAAGGACGAGGATTGGCATACTACGTTTTCGAGGATACGCGGTGAGGGATTCGGAGACGAAGTGAAAAGGAGGATCATTCTCGGCACTTACGCGCTCTCCGCGGGCTATTACGGTAGATATTATTTGAAAGCGTTAAAAGTGCGCACGCTGATAAAAAACGAATTTGCGGCTGCGTTGAAAAAACGTGATATATTAGCGATGCCAACAATGCCTTTTGTCGCTTTTAAGCTCGGAGAAAAGATAAAAGACCCTCTCTCTTTGTATCTCGCGGATGTTAACACTGTGCCCGTTAACCTGGCGGGTGTTCCTTCTATATCTATTCCGTGTGGGGTTTCATACGGATTGCCAATAGGCTTACAGCTTGTTAGCGGGCATTTTGAAGAGGATAAGATATTGAGAGCGGCTTTGTGTTTCGATAACGCCCGCTAATCGTTTAGAGTCGTAAGATGGTTGGGATAGATATTATCTCTTCGCCCTTAATCTTTCGACTTCCTCTCTATCTTCTATCTTCAACACGAAAGTCCCATGACATGGCTTCACATACGGAAATATTACATGGTCGTTTTCTACCCCTATCACAATCGGCGGAATACCAATCAAATAAACGTCGAACAATTTATATCCCGGTTCGACCTCGTGAACGTCTTTGAAGTTTCTCCTTATAAATTCCCGCCCTTCCTTAAACGAGATGTCCGACAATAAAATCTCGTAGTCCATCAATTCGATACAGCCCATCTCTTCACCTCCCTTATCCTTGCATCTATCTTTTTCTTCAGCGGAATTGGATTGTGAACGGATTTGGCAACGAGCTTCTCGCAGTTGCAATCAATTTGCCCGGCGAGGGATTCGGCATCGTGACCGAAAATGATTGCGAATAGTTTTGCTTTTGACATGCTCTGGATAGTAGCGAGATAAGATATCCCGGCATCGTTGTGCACGAAGACGAAGCAAAAATCGAACTCCATCCTCTTTTCAGCGAGAGATTCTATGCTTTTATCTATGTTCATCATCTTCTCCGCATTTACGTAATGCCCTTCCGTGTCCGAGACTTTTAGAAGCTCGAGAGCAGCATCCGTTCCTGCAACGAGTACATCCATTCCAGCATTTTTTAGCCTGCTTGCAAGGTATAGTGCAATACACGTCTGAACTGGCACTTCCGGGCATCCCAAAAGGAGCAGTGCTTTTTTATTCATCTACTTTTCTCCTCACTTCCTCCTCCAGGTCAAAGCCTTTAAATACCGAAAGCCTCTTCAGATACCACGAACAAGGTGCTTTCTTCTCCTTTAACTCCGATTCCGCAATGTTTACCCGTATTAACGTAAATTCCAAGCCCTTTTCCGCCCCCCCTTCCCTCTTTACCAACATATCAAAACTCTCATATCGTTTAGATGCGATAAGAAGCATAAAATAATGCTTGTAGTTATGAAGTTCCCACTCCTCCACTTCTATATCCAATCGAGAGAACTCCGCAGGATGCGTTAAACGAAGTTCCTCGGGATACACCACGGGTTCATAATTTATCCTCGTCTTGAGAAAACCACCAGTGTCCCTCGCCATCACCTCGTATTTTTTCACGATGCCTTCATGCACGATAAGCGCGGAATAAAAAGGCTTATTGTCCGCAGAGCCTCTAAAATTCGATACTACCTCAAAAGGTATCGTATCTCTTGTTATGAGCCCTGTGTCAGTAAAAATTTTATGAAGCGTATCCGGGCTTTCTTCAACTGTTATCTCTATTTCCACCACTATTGTATATAGAGGGCGAAGAGAAGAGCCGTAGTTCTTCAGTTCCTTTAGTCTTATGCTCTTTTGTTTGGTTTCAAGCATTTTTTCTCTCGTCGGTTTTATAAATTATGGGGTTTTTAGCTTTTAAAAATCGTGAAGAAGCAAAGCGGAATAATTGTTGGAAACGCTTGATTATGGATTGTAAAGAGAGGAGAAATGAGTGGTGGAATAGAACAATGGTTGAATTAAACAAAGTTGGAGCACAAGTAGTTTAGTGACCCTTTTGCATTTATGTATTTAATTTAGTTATGGCTTTCTAATTTACCCCACCGAAATATTTAAATAAGGAAAAATTTTTATATATGCAATCGAAATTAGAAGGTGAGAAAAAATGAGTGAAGAGCCAAAAGAGGTTATAAAAAGTATATGGGAAGAGCTTCGGAAGACGATTACGGTCGAAACAGCAATCGGGAAGCCCATAGAGATAGAGGATAAGACCCTGATCCCCATCTTCGGGGTCGGCTTCGGCGCTGGTGGAGGCGGCGGCAAGGGTAAAGAGAAGGAGGGACAGGGATATGGTTTCGGTGGCGGCGGTGGAATAAGTCCGGTAGCGCTCGTGGTGGTGTTCAAGGGCATACCCGGACCAGAGGGGATGAAGGTGCTCTCGCTGAAACCGTCTGGCGCAATAGAGAGGATTGTCGGAGAAGCCTTGCCGATGGTGATGGAGAAAATCAAAGAGATGAAAGAGGAGAAAGAGGGAAAAAAAGCCGAAGAAAAAACATAATATTTGTAGAACGTCTATATGGAGAGCTTTTAGAGAAGCTCTCCTCTCAGTTTATTTTTTGAAAAACGTAGATTCACCTAAATTTTAAGAAGTATTAAAAACGTAAAATACGATGGACATGATACTGATTCTATTGATTGTTTTAGCGATCATAGTAGTCTTAATAGTAGCTGCGCTTCTAATACCCGTTGACATCTCGCTTAGGCTCTTTAAGGAAGGACCTCTGGCACAAGTACGGATGTCCTTTGGGTTCTTAATGGGCACTGCTTCGGGACGCATGGACTTTAGCCACGAGAAGCAGGAATTTCAATTACGAGTCATGGGCGTCACCCTTCTCAGGAGAGACCTTGAGGGGAGGAAGGAGGAGGAGGAGGAGCAGAAGAAGCCCACTGATTGGAAGAGAATCGTAGGGAACGCAAACGAACTCTATGATGCTGGGAAGGAATTGGCTGGAGCACTCACCAAATGCCTATCCATAAAGAGATTAGGAGGCAAAGTGAAGGTGGGGCTATCTGACCCATCCCAGACAGGCATGCTGATTGGTTTTCTATATGCAGGCAGCGGTATAGCGAAGGCATTCCTGCCTGAAACACAGCTCGAAATTGAACCCTCATTTGAGGAGGAGCAGATGGACGCGGATATAGGAATAGGGCTTAGCCTACCTCTATTTAAGATTGTTATTCCAGTTATCCGTTTCTTCCGTAGGACAAAGAAGGTTTTTTGAGTATATCAAAAATTCCAATGTCCAATCCAAAACCAGAAAAAGGTTCTTTAGTTTTTGGATTTTGAAATTGGGATTTGGGATTTACTATTAATACGTATAAGTTCTGCGGAACTTAAACGGCGAGAATTCAACCCCGCCGCCCTCATAAAATTTCGTGAACCACTCGTAGAAATGCAGCCTGATGGTGTGGATACCAGCCATTATCGCCTCGAGCACTATAACAAGCGCAGTTCCAGCTAAGAACACCACAGCCGCCACTCCTATGTTTATCTTCAAGCACATGAAAGTCAAAAGAATGAACACCTCGATTAACGCCGCGTGACATAATGCTAAAGCGAGAATCCTGCCATAAGAAACGATATTCGCAAGAAATCTGAAGAAATTCTCCAGCAGTGCATCTATCACGCCATCTATAAGAATGATGAGGTAGTCCATGATTGCCCTCTTTTCTCCATTACTATTACTATGACCGCTGTGTTCACGCCCCTCGCCATGTCTCAACTCAGAAACTATCTTGAGAACGAACAACGAAATTATAGGGAGCAGAACGAAAATAGTAACATTTCTTAGCAGCACCGGGAAATTATTTTCTTTAAGTTCTACAAAGAAAAAACCGAAAAGGAGGAGCAAGAAATAAAGAGCGCCGAACAAACACCAGATTTTTACAAACCCGCTTATTACTTCAAGGACGTTTCTATTAGAGAAATGGTTTATCACATTGAGAAATAAGCCAAGCCCCATGTGCATTACGCCTATCACCATAGTCACTACGAACATGAACTCTACATTCGGGATGGGCTCGAACCACAAAGGTTTGAAGACAAGCCAGTCCGGAATGTGCATACCCATGGAATCCGCAATCAAATGCGATGCGTATTCACTGAACCCGAAGAACTCGCCGAATAACGCGCCTCCAACTACCGAACAAAGCCCGCATAACGTTATAATCACGCCCATTTCACGCATTCCTTTTCCCAAACCCTTAAATGCGAACATCAATGCCAGACCGAGCAAAAGCAATAAAAAACCATGCCCCATATCAGGGAACATAAGACCAAAAAGAACTGGAAATATTATAGCGGTAATCAGCGTTGGGTCTGTGTCCTTGTATAACGGATGCCCATACATCTTAACTACGGATTCAAAAGGCTTTATTATTCGTGGATTATTCAATAAAGAAGGCACTCGCACGTCCTCTCGCTTTGGCTCCCGCACCTCAACCACGGAAAATCCACACGTCTCTTCGCTTATCCCCTCTATTACGGTCTCAACCTCTTCTTCAGGTGCCCATCCTTCGATAACCCGCACACGTTCACTCGTACCGAACAGAATCTTAGCCTTTGCCTTGCTTTCCTCTATTTGCACAAGCTCTTGCATCACGAGCAAGTCCTTAAACTTTTCTTTCCTTATTTCTGCTATTTCACGCCCCTTCTCTTTTAGCTCGTTCTCAAGCCTCTTAATTCTTGTCCCTACTTCCACTATTGCGTCCTTTGTCCTCTCGGGAATCTCTCCCGGGGGTCGCTGCCAGGGTTCAAAGTCCAACCGCATCAACGCCCTCTCCACTTCTTCCTTATCCTTCTTTAAGGTTACAATCACCGCAAAAGCAAAAGAGTAATCCTCTTCTTCTCCCGGTATCTCCTTCGACACAACGAGGTGATTTTCACCAGTTTCCTCTTCGAGGATTCTTCTCAGCTCTTCTACATTCCTGCCCGGCAACTTACCCGCGTGCACCGAAATAAATTCCTTCTCACCTACGAAATCCAAATCAACGCCAAATTCTTCCAATAGCTTCAATACCTCTGATAGTTCCTTAGTATTTGATAATTCTTCCGTTAATCTCTCATTCGCACCTAATAACGTGGTTGCAGTCTTCTCTAATCCACTAAACTCCTTTTCTATCTCTTCCAACCTTATCTCCTCTACGCGTATCTTCCCCCCTTCTTCCGCTACCCGCTCTTTGAACAGCGTCTCCTTCAAGCTCTTTTTTCCCGCTGCTTGCGGTTGTAACAGCGCTATCAAGTTATCTATCCTCGTCAGGAGTTCAGAGGTTTTTATTAATACCGCATCAGCCTTTGAAGGTTCTATTAGTCCTTCCCACTCCTCTAAGAATTCCTTTATATCCGTAAGATGGACGGAACCCAAAGCTTCAATTCTTTTGATTACACCGTCAACATGGTCATCCAGGGTGACAATTCTCAGTTCCCTCATCTCCACCGGCTTCAGCATCGTATCCGTAACTTATACTATATCTATGCCTATACCGAACAAATTTTTTTTCGCTTTAAAAGGTTTTTGGAATTTTTATTTTATATGTCAAAACGTGGTTATGGTATCAACGGAACAAAACAAGGAGTAGAAGAAATGGAAGAGAAGAAGGATTTCGGCGATTTGGATAGAGAAGTGATAGGGATGGGGAAATGCGCACTTTGCGGTGGCTGTGTCGCTACTTGCAGGCTGCTCGATTACGGCTATCTCAATGTGGACTTTTCAGAAGAAAGACCGGTGATAATAGAAGGGATGCGGTGCCCGCCGGATTGTGGATACTGCTATTACCAATGCCCGAGGGTAGAGAAACCGGAGTTAAAGGAAGGACTGGAAGAGATTTACGAAGTTGTTAGCAAAGATGAGGAGATAAGAAAGGCGTGCCAGGATGGAGGCGTCGTTACTTCGCTACTCGCTTCTGCACTTGCTGATGCGATAGTGGAGGGCTGTATAACCGTTGTAGATAAGGGAGAATGGAAGCCGGAGGTGCAAGTTGCGATGGATAAATCGGGCTTGATAAAGAGCGCAGGTAGCAAATATACGCCTGCGGCAACGCTTACCGGCATAGCGGATGCCATTTTGAACTACGGACTCTGGAGTGTCGCACTGGTAGGAACGCCGTGCCAGATGGCGGCGTATGAGAAAATGCTCGATGTCGGGCGGGATACGCACAATGCACATAATTTCTCGTCCAACGTGCGGTTAAGAATAGGTCTGTATTGCAACGGGGCTTATTCGTATGAGAAATTGATGAAGGAATATCTCGAACGCAAGCGTGGTATAAATATAAGCGAGATAACAAAATTAGAGATTGGCGAGGACGTTTTACACGTGTATGCAGGTGATAAGGAGCCGTTAAGTGCCGGGATTGGCGAGATAGAGGATTGTAAGCGAGAGGGATGCAAGGTATGTGAAGATTTCACCGGGCTGTTTTCAGACATAAGTGTTGGAAACGTCGGCGCACCGGCAGGTAAGTCATCGGTTATAATTCATACTGATTTTGGTAAGGCGGTATTTGAAAGCGCTTTGGAGTGGGGATTTATAGAAGCGAAGCCGATGGAGAAGTCGGGCGTGGAGCAGATACACAAACTGCAGAAAGAGAAGAGAGAAGCTGGGATTGCAGCGAAGGAGAGGAGGAAGAAGTTGATGAAGTAGAAAGGACATGGGCAATAAAAAATGTGATTGGTAAGATTTTCTTCTTAATATTTCTTTACAGAAAGACAGGAAATCATGGGGAAAAGTTGATCAAACTATCCTGTCTGCTTCGTCCGGCGTGAGTGTTTTATCCTTCAGTTCTGGAATCCTCGTAAAATGCTTTTTGTTCTCCGTAAGCAGATAATCTCCGCTTTTATAAAGAAAAGTTGCGGCAATAGCGACATCCTGGTATTCTATTACCGAGCCCTCTGTAATTAGAAAAGCATTTATCTGACCTATTATTTCGGCTATTTCCGTGTTTAAAGGGACGATTTCGAAATTTGCGAATAACCTCTTCGCCTTTTGGATTGCCTTCTTATAATCCTTCCTCAAATAGGTTCCCGTGAAAATCTCAGACGGAACAACCGCACTTATAAAAATTTCATGCTTTTGCAGCAGGTTTTCAATGGGTTCTATTGTTCCCTCCTTGCTCCTCTCTATCTCTATAATTATGCTCGTATCCAGAGATATCTTCATGGAATTATACCCAACCTTTTGAACCTATCTCTTGAATCAGTCCTCAGTTTTTCAAGTGTAAAATTGAAGTCCCGGGGCAAGAAGTCGTTGTATTCGCTTAAGACGGTTTTAATCTTCTTGATTACGACTTTTTCATCTTCTATGCTGATATCCACTTTTTCACCTTCTTTCAACTTTAAATCCTCCTTTTTCAAAGGCTTAAACACTCCATTCTCATAAACAACCTCGATTGTTTTTGACATTTTCTCTACATCTGCACCTCCTTTTTGTATCTATTCAAGCACCTTAAAATATCCTTTTTAACGCGGTAAACCAGTAGTGCACATAACCACTGATGAAATCCCCTATTTCAGTCGCCGAGAAATCTTCCGGAATGGACGTACTTCCGGAAAGAATAGGTAGCAGCAGGAACAGCGCAATCACCACCAGCACTATTATCGTTACTATTTTCATTTTTTTCTTCCGCACCTCTTATTCTTATTCTTATTCTTTATTCTCTTTAAATATTATAAAAATGTATCGCAAGCAACCACGAATTTAACGATTGGTGTTGCCAGTGTTATTGCCCGTTTTAACAAATAAAAGCGGGAAGATTATGTCGCTCAGGCAGCAAGGAAACCAAACAGAAAGGAATAATATGAGGAATACAAAGGGCAGCAAGAAGAAATAATTTGCCACTCCGAAACCAAAAGCCGTGAGGTAAAATAGCGATGCCCAGGTGCTCAACAAAACATGCCCGGCATGTGGAAACTCGGTTGTGGGTTTCCAATAAGCGATTGAAATGCCGAGAACCGCAAGTGGATTTACAAGCCACCATTTCTCGATAAACCCAAGGTGAAATTCCATCTCCGCTCCTAAAAGAATACCGCCGAAATAGGGAAATAATATATCGCTTATCGTTGCTATGCCAACAGAGCCGACGTAACCAATTAAAAAGACCGACACGCCTTTTCCTCTGTGTAATCTATACATGCCCGTGGTCACGAGCGCACTTAACACCACATGAATCGGATGAAGGGTATAGAAAATCATTTCAGAAACATTTTGCGAGAGAGAGAGGTGGATTGTCAGAAGCATGATAACTATTCCCGTAATGGCGCCAAAAGCGGTGAAAGGGGCATGGCTTAGTAACTCTCCGGTAATTAGCTTCGTTTTTTCTCGTATCCTCATCCTGAAAGCATTTACGTATTCGTTAATATGCTTCATGCAACCACTCCGATTTTTTGAATTCTTTAAATCATATAAATTATTAACATTTAAATAGTTTATTAATAACAAACCTTTCTTTAAAAAGAAAGCTTTACCAAAGAAACTTTTTGTAAAGTTAATAACGGGCTTACGAACATGAGGATAATCAGCATATCGCTAACGGAGGAGCTATTGGAGGAGATAGACGGGCTACAAAAGGAACTCGGCTTCTCCGGAAGGTCCGAAGTGATAAGAGCCGGTGCACGTATGCTCCTTGCGGATAACAAAGAGAAAGAGAAGCTGGAAGGCAGGCTGAATTCCGTGCTTTTGCTCATTCATACACAGAAAGTGGAGGATACCGTAACGGAGATAAAACATGAATTTGGGGACATCATAAGCACTCAGATTCATAACCATTTGAGGGGGGATAAATGTCTCGAAGTGTTCATTTTAGATGGTGACGCTGCTCGAATAAAGCACCTGGTTAGATTGTTCCAGACGAGCGGGAAAATGGATTACGTTAAGTTGGTCATGGCGTAACAACACTTTTTGTATTGTAATCAGGATACACGTGTCGAATCATTGTGTAAAAAGCTTGATAAAGAACTGATAGAACAGAGAGGAATATCTTTGACAACTATCATACAATTATCAGAATGGTGTAATACTGGCGTATCTTATGCCAAAAGCGAATCCATAGCAATAGAAATTAGTAAACTTCTGTTCGGTAAGATATTGCCACGTTTAGATTAGTCTTTCACGTGGTTTATCATTATCTTTTTTAGATAATCAAGATAAATTTAAGGAATGGAATTTACGCTGAGTATTGCGAAGAATGAATTGGATTCGGACGGTGTAATAGAATGGATACGAAGGCATGTGAAGAAGGAGGGGTGATAAAATGCACGAGGAAAAGAAAGAAGAAAAGAAATCAAAGGATATTGAAAAAATTGAAAAAATAATGGATGTGAGCATGGAAAGGAATAAGGAACTGCTTAAAAAGCTCGCTGAGATGTAGAAAGCAAAGCGCTTTGCAAATGAGGATGCACCCTATTTCATTCTGGATGTGGCGTGGCTGGGGCTTCCCTTCTTATTTTTTAACCATAGCATCTACTCCTATAATATACGCATAAGG
>JADHYP010000010.1 GCA_016782355.1 Candidatus Syntropharchaeum sp.
TCTTTATCATATCCACCACTCGGCAGGAGTAGCCCCATTCGTTGTCATACCACGCAAGCACTTTCACTAAACTGCCTTTGCCGCCTACACCGCCTATCACATTTGTAGATTCCGCATCAACCACGGCTGAATAGTTCGAGCCGATATAATCTATGGAAACGAGAGGCTCATAAGAAACAGCGAGAATTCCACTTAAAGATGCCTTCGACGCTTCTTCAAAAGCGCGGTTCACTTCCTCAATGGTAACTACGCTACCCAACTCCGCTACGAGGTCAACCACGGAAACGTTAAAAGTGGGCACTCGCAACGCTATCCCATCCATTTTACCCGCCAGCGAGGGTAACACGAGACCTATTGCTGCCGCCGCTCCCGTTGTCGTTGGTATTAGTGACATAGCTGCGGCACGTGCCCTCCTCAGGTCTTCATGCCTACCATCGAGAATCCGCTGGTCGCCCGTGTAAGAATGAACGGTGGTCATGAACCCACGATTTATGCCAAATTCGTCGTTCAACACTTTCGCCACGGGAGCCAGGCAATTGGTGGTACAGGAGGCGAGCGAGATTATGTCATGCGACACATGATCATACATCGCGTCATTGACGCCCGGGACAAGAGTAACGTCAGGGTCTTTTGCAGGTGCCGTTATTATCACTTTTTTACAACCCGCGTCAATGTGTTTCGATACTCCTTTTCTATCTCGGAACTTACCCGTTGATTCTACTACCACGTCCACGCCCAAATCGCGCCATGGCAACTTCGCCGGATCGTTTTCTGCCAATATCTTTATCTGCTTTCCATTCACGACCAGCGTATTCGTGTCCTTCTCCGCTACTATACTTCCGCCCTGCATACCGTGCACGGAATCGTACTTTAACAGGTGCGCCATCCAGGAAGCCTCCGCAGCGTGACTGTTTATTGCCACAAAATCCACGTTCGAGTCGTTGCGTAACGCCGCTCTGAATACAATTCTACCTATTCTACCCCATCCATTTATTGCCACCTTCATCATGTGTAGCTATTTGTTATCTAATCATATAAAGTTCTATTTTTATTTTTAAAGTGTATAATAAAACGAGGTGAAAAAGGAAAGATGAAAGTTAGGGATGTGATGAGCCGCCCGATTATCGCGGAAGATAACGAAACTTTGGTCACTAAAATAGCGGAGGAT
This sequence comes from Candidatus Syntropharchaeum sp., assembly GCA_016782355.1. Classification (GTDB taxonomy): domain Archaea; phylum Halobacteriota; class Syntropharchaeia; order Alkanophagales; family Methanospirareceae; genus WJOV01. The sequence goes on from JADHYP010000010.1 coordinate 1,169, forward strand.
ATGGAAGAATTGGGAATAGGGAGTGTGGTGATAACGAAAGAGGGTAAACCAGCGGGGATAATTACTGAACGCGACATAGCGTTAAAGGTTCTTTTGAAGGATAGAAGGGCAAGCGAAACAAAAGCAAAAGAAATAATGGCTTCTCCATTGGTTACCATCGAGCCAGAAGCATCAGCGGAGGAAGCGTGCAAACTCGCAGCAAGGAAGCGGATAAAAAGACTGCCGGTGGTTGAAAATGGCGTGCTCATAGGAATCGTAAGCATTCGTGACCTATTGACGAGGAAGCCGGAGTATGTGAGGGAATTCTACTTCTAACTACAGCAGCCCTTTTTCCATCAATGCCCTCATGGTTCTCTCGCAGGCAGTTGTAGCATGCGATACTGCTCTTCCGAGGTTTGCATGCGCCTCCTGATAATCCGCCTCTTCTACCCTTCTTTTTACCTGCGTTACCTTTTCTTCCACCTGCATGAATTCTTGCATTCCAGTCACGTTCAATGCTATTCCCGTCTCTGTGGACAAGGCGTCGAAGAAAGCAAACACCGCTTTTTTCGCACCCTCTAATTCAGTTTCCTTCAGCGTTTCTATCACCATCAGCATCTTAGAGCCGATTATCAGCTCAGATTTTATCCGCTCTGCGAATTGATAACCTATTATCTCGTTTTGTGTCATAACCCGGGGTAGCTTTTATCTCACTACACTAAAAAACTTTTTGTTTTTATAAGTGCACGGGATATTGAGTAATTAGCATGCCATCAACAATATTAGTCGGCGGATTTTTTGGTGACGAAGGTAAAGGCAAGATTGTAGCGTATCTCGCAAAGCATGACGAGCCGGACGTGGTTGCGCGAGGAGGAGTGGGACCCAATGCGGGGCATACGGTTGTGGTAAAAGGGAAGGAATATGCATTGAGGATGGTGCCTTCTGGGTTTGTATGTGAATCTGCACGGCTTCTTATTGGCGCTGGCGTATTGGTTGACCCACGGGTGTTCAAAGGAGAAATAGCTTCCTTCGGGCTTCAGGGGCGAGTAGGCGTGGACCGGCGATGCGGCATAATCGAAGAGGAACATATTGAAGAGGATAAGAGGGACACGCATTTAAAGGGCAAAATAGGGTCCACGGGTTCCGGATGCGGACCTGCGAATGCAGCGAGAGTTTTTAGGAAGTCAAGACAAGCGAAGGACGTAAAGGAGTTGGAGGAGTTCCTTTGTGACGTGCCGCTGGAAATAAACGAGGCGTTGGACCGTGGGAACGGCGTGCTGATAGAAGGCACGCAAGGATTTGGCATTTCTCTGCTCTACGGAACGTACCCCTTCGTTACGTCTAAAGACACGACTGCTTCACAGATGGCTGCTGACGTGGGCATGGGTCCTACACGAGTGGATGACGTCATCGTGGTATTCAAGTCATTTCCAACGCGAGTGGGCGAAGGTCCGTTTGAAACGCAAATGACGGAAGAAAAAGCGGCTGAGTTGCATATCGAGGAGTTTGGCACGGTTACAAGACGGAAAAGGCGAATAGGAGAATGGGATGCAAAGATGGCTGCTTACTCGGCGATGATAAACGGAGCGACGATGGTGGCATTGAGCGGTGTGGACAGGTTAGACGCGTCATGCAGAGGTGTGAGGGAGTACGAGGAGTTGAGTAAAGAGGTAAAAGATTTTGTGGCTAAGGTTGAGCGCGACACACGAGTGCCCGTGAAGTTGATTTCCACGGGACCTGAACTATCGGAGATAGTGGATTTGAGGGGATAAATTATGGACAGTGAAAGGTTGCGAAGATACATTGATAAAATAGAGCACATAGAAGAGCGGATGGAGGATATAAGAACGTGGCTAAATGAGGTAGAGGGTGTTGGAGAGATGGACAAGAAAACGAGACTTGCAGTTTATAAAGCCATGCAAGAAGTGGTCGAAGCTTCAACAGACGTAGTCGCAATGATTTTAAAGGACGAAGGTAAGCTACCAAAAGATGATTATACAAACATAGAAGCGGATTTCGCATTTCTGGCGGAGGACGAAAGAATTATCGCAGTCCTTTTGTTTGGCTCTGGTGCAAAAGAGCAAGCTGATGAAAGGAGTGACCGGGATTTCTGTATTGTTGCACCGGAAATAAGAAATAAGGGTGATATGAGGGCGGTTTTGAGAAAAATTTATGGAAATATAGATGTGAATGGAAAAAGATATGATATATGGCTATTCGAGGAACTTCCGCTATACATGAAGGTTCAGGTTATTGAGAATCATAAAGTAGTGTTTTGCCGGGATTTACCCTCGCTTTATGAATATTTCTATTTTTACAGGAAGGTGTGGGGAGACCAAAAGCATAGACAGGAATTGGACAAAGAGGAATTGATGGAAATTCTTGAAAAGAAACCTTTTCTTAGAAAGAAAAGCTTTACCAACAACTTTTTTACCTTCGGTAAAAACCTTGACTAAAAATATTCCCATATTTGTTTTTCTTTTTTGTGAAAAAGAAAAAGAGTTGTGATAAGCGAGTTTTCACTATTGGACTTTTTTGAAAGGTAATTAACATTCATTCATAGTAAACATTGTTAAGTGTAAAAAGAAATACATAGCCGTTTATAAGAAAAATTTAAAATAGAGGAAGAAAAGGATAAAGCGATTAAGAAAGAAGAAATAAGGGAAGAATTGATAAAGGAAAAGAAAATAGCCTCAGAACCAAGCAAGGAATCAGAATCTATAACCATAGGGTGTGAAGGAGAATCAGAACAATGGGGAATAATAGGAAAAATATCTGGAAAGAAAGTGCTTATTGATCTCAATGAGCCACACACTATATCCCTATTTGGCATTCCAGGCTCAGGAAAAAGTTACACACTTGGAGTTATTACTGAGATGGCCGTGAAGGCAGCGCAGAATATCTCAACCCTTGATAAACCCATTGCCTCTGTCATCTTCCACTACAGTAAAAAGGAAACTTATACCCCGGAATTTGAATCGTTCACACGCCCAAACAGGAATCAAGAGGGTATTAATGGGTTGTGGGAGTCGTATAAGGCGGAGCCAATGGCAATCCAAAATATTGATAGCATCACAAGATCCGCCTTCGGTGAATGCTAAGGTAATTGAACTATCGGACGTTGTTCTATTGCATCGGATGAATTCGCCAGAATGGTTGAAACATATTCAAGGCAAAAATATCGCTTTGAAAAAGTTAAAATCAGAAGATTTAAGTTCATTGAAGAGTGGCGAGGCATATATATGGGCAAGTAAATCTACCGAACAAGAAATAACGCAGCAACCGATGAAAATTGAAGTGAGACCTCGGTTAACTGAACATGGGGGCGCTACGAAGACTGCGGTTTAAACTATTCAGGTTACAAGAGCTTTTCTTCCGTAAAATGAAAGAGAGTTTGTAAATCTATAATCTATCTTTTTTAAAAAGAAAAAGTGTATCTTATCAGCGATGCACGAAAAACAAATACCCACGCATATATTCAGGGCGTATGACATAAGGGGGATTTTCAATGACGACCTGTATCCGGAGACGATGTTAATGATAGGGCTTGCTCTGGGTACGTATGCCGGAAAAAGAGACGAAAAGAGCGTGGTTGTTGGTAACGACATACGAACTACTTCTCCTTTGCTCTCGAATGCGCTCATCTCTGGTTTGCTTTCTTCGGGCATTGACGTGACAAATGCAGGAACGACCTCATTTGGTGTTTGTGCTTTTTCCGGATGGCGGTTAAAAAAAGATATAGTTGCTTATGTAACGGCATCTCATCTACCGCCGGAATGGAACGGCGTGAAGCTTTATACCGGGGAAGGAATAGGGTTCTCAGCCGCGGAGAATGAAACGATAAGGGACATAGTGCTGGACGGAAAAGGAAAAGAGGTTTCGTGGAGTGAGGTTGGCAACCATCGTGAAGTAGATTTGAGAGCGGAATACATAGAATACATAGCGGAAAGATTTGACCGTGACATTTTCAAGGGTAAGAAAATCGTGCTGGATTGCGGAAACGGGAGCATGGGACTGGTGGCGTTGGACGTGATGAAACGAGTGAACCTGAAAGCCGAAGCGCTGTTTTCAAAGCCTGACCCTTCTTTTCCCAATAGACCTTCTGAACCGACAGATGCGAGTTTAGGCGTTTTAAAAGCAGAGGTGAACCGAAAAAGAGCGGATTTTGGCGTGGCTTTCGATGGTGATGGCGATAGAGTGGCAATTGTAGATGATAGCGGAAGAATGCTAAGTGCAGACCAGTGTGGCGTTATCATAGCTAAAGCGTTATTAGAAGCGAGAAAAGGAACTGTTTTAGCAAATGTTGAATGCTCCATGCTTGTCGAGCGTGAGTTAGAGCGGTTGGGTGGTAAAATAGAACGGATACCGGTTGGTCACACTTTCCTGACGATGGAAGCGAGCAAAAGAAATGCCGTGCTTGGCATAGAATCAAGCGGGCATTATGTTATACCTTCCTTTTTTCCGTTTGACGATGCGATGATAATACCGTTGAAAATAGCAGATATTTTGGTTAAAACGGGAAAGAAATTATCGGAGCTTGTGGACGAGCTGCCAAAGTATCCAAAGGTGCGGAAGAATCTTCAATGTGATGACGATGCGAAATTCGAGGTGATGCGGGTTCTTGCTGAGCGGTTGGCAAAGGAATATGGCGCCGATAGGATAAATACGATGGACGGGATAAGAATAGACCTGAAAGAAGAGGAGGAAGAGGGTTGGGTGCTTATAAGGGCTTCTAACACTTCGCCTTTAATACGCGTGACTGTGGAAGGTGCAACGGAAGAAATAAAGGAAAAGTTGATGAAGGAATTCGTTGGGGTCACGGAGGATGCGATAAGGAAGTTTTAAATAATTGGATAACATAATCAAAAACACGGGAAGGAATAAGTGAAAGATGGCTAAATAAAACAAAAGAAAAAGTTCAGGTGAAATTATGAATCAAGAAGCGGAGGTAAAAATCGGGAAGAAGTTTGCACTGCACATTCCCGAGGTTCTTGCAAAGAGGCTTGACCTGAGAGAAGGAGGCAAGATGAGCCTTTGCATTGAAGGTGACAAGCTCATTTTGGAGCCGATAGGGATAAGGGACGCTGTGGAGCTTGCAGTCAAAGGAAAGAAGTTTGCGTCCCTTAGTTTTGAAGAAGTGGAGAAAATAAGCAAGGAGGAGCAGGGCAGATATGAGAATCCTCCTTGACACTTCCTTTTTGCTCCCTTCTCTGGGTGTTGAGGTAGCTGGGGCAGCGAAAGCTCTCGAAAATCTGAAGGAAAATGAGTTCTACTACTCAAAGTTCAGCGTTCTTGAATGCTTGTGGGTTCTTACATCCCTCGAAAGAAAAAAAGTTGCGATTGACATGGAGACCGTTGAGATGGGTTTGAAGAGCATAGAACACAGCTATAAAAGGATCGTAGAGGATGCAGAGGTCTTCTTCGAAGGCTTGGACTATATGCGAGTTTTATCTATGCTCGGATGGTAAATAGTTCTGGTAGCACACCAAAAACCGTTAAATAATAAAAAGTAACGGAGCACTTATATATAAAAGAAACTAACTGAAATTAAGCAGTTATAATGTAGAAAGAAGAAGGTAATATAATGCTATTTAAACTACCCGATGTAGAAAAAGCACAATCTGCCGGTCTTAAAGCCATCAAAATAAAAAGTATTAGCAATGCGGGTTGGAAAGAAAAGGATTTGGAAAATCTTCTGGCTAATAACATCACACAGTTAATTAGGGAAGAGTATCTTATGACGATTGGTCAAGAAAGGCCCCTCCAGGAAGAACCAGACATCCTTGCTTTAGATAGACAAGGCACGTTATACCTTTTTGAGTTGAAAAGAGACAAGGCAGAGGAGAAAAATCTTCTTCAAGTATTGAAATATGGCCAAAAATACGGCATTTATGACTATGACAGACTAAATCAACTCTATACTCAATATTGCGGTGATAATAAAAAACATAATCTTCAAGAGGAACATAAAAAATATTTTAATCTTGTCGAAAAATTGGATAAATCGAAATTCAATACTAATCAAAATTTTGTCATAATTACTGAGGGACTTGATGTTAAAACGCTTCGAGCAATAAAATACTGGAAAGAAATGGGTTTGCCAATTGAAGCTTTGGTTTATCACATATATGAGGTGGGAAAAGAATTTGTTATTGACTTTAACCCATATGGCTCCAAAGATGATTTTGCAATGGCAGAGACAAATAATCATGTTGTAAATACAAACTATTCCCGGTGGGAAGATGCCTATAAAGAAATGATTGACGAAGAGAAAGCATCAGCCTATGGAGATAGAAAAACTGCTGTAGATTCTATTCAAAAGAATGATAGAGTTTTTTTATACCATACAGGCGTAGGTATTTGTGCTGTAGGCCGAGCCACCCATGAGGTGGAGGAAAAAGATAACAGGGGTATAAAGGGCCATGAACACTATGTTAGATGTTCTTTCGAGTTCAAAATAAATCCTGTAGAAGATCGTAAGAGGGCGTTGAGTGCTAGGGAGATAAATGACGCCGTAAACATGCAATATTCATTTAGGCAGACGAGATTTAGTATAGATGACGAAATTGCTGATGAAATTAGAAAGAGGTTTATTGAAAAACAAAAAATGGAATGAAATTGTGGGCATACATTTTTCTTATCCTGGTGGCCGTCTACCAATTCAAAATCCCAACAAAAAAACATTAACGCCTTCTCTTTATCCCTGCTATCAACTTTTATCCTTCCCTACTTTTTACCTGAAAAAAGCGATGAAGGTGAAAAGCGAAGGCCATAAATTATGGTATCATAAAAGTGGAGACACTTTCGGAACTACTGATAACCCAACAAAGTGAAGAGATGATGATGACAATCTCACATCTTACAGAGTATTTATATATTGTGACCACAAATGCTGACATGATAATGACAATCTTTAATAAACTCTCAGGTGGTCTCAAATGTTAGAAGCTATAGGTGTCTCAGTTGCTACAAACTTAGTAAAGTTTTTGCGAAGCAAAAAAGTTTTATGAAGAAAATATTCCACCTCGCGGACACGCACATAGGCTATTCGGCATATCGCAGGATAGACGAAGCGACAGGACTGAACCAAAGAGAAGTGGACACCTACGAGACGTTCAAGCAATTTGTAGATTATGCGCTGAAGGAAAGACCAGATGTGATATTACACGCAGGAGACCTGTTCGATTCCGTGCGCCCAACGAACCGCGCTATTTCTTTCGTGCTCAGCCAGATAATAAGATTAAGCGATGCGGGAATTCCTTTTGTAGCGATTTCCGGCAATCACGAAACGCCACGATTGAAAGAGACGGGCAGTGTACTCAGCCTGTTTGAGCATATTCCGTGTGTTCACTTAGTGTATGAAAACAAATACGAACTCATTGAAATTGATGACCTACGTATCCATGCGATTCCTCATTGCGATGATATTGAGGAAGAGAAGAAGAAAATGAGGTTGAATAACGACAACAATGGATTTAATATCGCACTTCTTCATGCAAGCGTGCTCGGTGCAGGACAACCGGTTTTCATGATGGGCGAATTCAACGAGCAGATTGTTAATATTGACGACTTAACGAATTTTGACTACCTTGCGTTGGGGCATTTTCACAGGTGCACGAAAGTGAGAGAAAGCGCTTATTATGCCGGCTCATCCGAAAGATTCAGCTTTAACGAAGTGAATGACGATAAAGGCTTCTTGGAAGTCAGGTTGAGCGAAGAAGGCGAAAAAGAGGTCGTATTTCACGAGTTAAGAACAAGAGAAATGGCGGATTTGGTGCCGATTGTTTGTAGCAGTCTCGACGAGCACGAGATAAAAGGCACTATAAAACATCGCATCCAGGAATGCAATCCCAAAAATAAAGTAGTGCGGTTAAAAGTGCAGGATATACCCATGCACGTATATCATTCGCTGGATTTTGACGAGCTAAAGCGGCTGACGAAGTCCGCAGTTCATTTTGAGATGAAATACGAATTCCTGAGCGATAATGAATTGCTTTCTGCCGAACGTCCCGCTTTTCGTTCTTTACATACCGAGTTCGAGCGCTTTATCCGTAAATATACGATAGGAGCGCATATAGATAAGGCACGGGTAAAGGAGTTAGGGTTGAAGTATATGCAGGAATGGGAAAGAGATAGTGAAGAAGAGTAGTACAAAATACTAAGCATTGCGAAGGCAAATGCCGTGCTTTTGGTAAGGAGGATAAGATAATAGTGCCTCGTGGAGAAAAAGTTTTTTATGATGAAAGAGAAATGATAAAGCAAAGAAAAAAGTCCCGTGGTGTAGCGGTCAAGCATACCGGCCTTTGGAGCCTGTGACAGGGGTTCGAATCCTCTCGGGACTATTTCAGCACGTCTAACATCGCAACCCTTTCCAACACCAACATCTTCAACTTCTTCTCGCCCACCGCTTTTAGTTCTGCCCCGGTTATGTCGAAGAACTTCTTTAGTTTCTCTTTTTTAGTCTTATTGTATTCCAATTCCTGTATTGGCTCTTCTTCTATCCCCGTCTTCCTCTTTACTTCCTCAGCAACGACCTCCAAATCCGTTTCTCCCGCAGCATCAACAATAACGAGTGCAACTTTATTCCCGCCTTCTGACACACCCATCGCCAATGCTCTATCTATCTGCCTTTTTCCCGCCGCATATAGAAGAATCTCCAAACTCAAATCGTTCGTTATGTTCCTTCCCCTATCCGCAGCTCGTAATGCCTTTCTCACCGCTGATTTTATATGCCCCTCGCCAGCTATCAGCTCTGCATCCATGGCTTGTATTGTCACGTCATATTTAAGAGCGATACCTCTCAATAGTGAAAGAAAACCGTCTATATTTGATATGCTGGCTTTACCCGCAATTATTTTGCAGTTCAACCTTTTTTCTTGCTTCCGGCTATCAAGTGCTATCATTTTCTTGCTGGGTTTGATACTCTCTAAAGGTTTGGGAGCAATATTTATAAAAGGAGAAGTTGATTTAAATTATATCTACCGGGGGTGGATTGAAAAAAGCGGAAACACCACCAATAAATTAGGATAACATTTCGCAGATAATATTAAATCACGAGGAGGAACACCGGATGGAAAAAAAGGCGAAGGGGAAGACAAAAGAAGAAGTATTTGAAGCGATAGAGAAGCAAGATGTGAAATTCGTCGGACTCTGGTTCACGGACATCCTGGGTAGTTTGAAGAGCGTTGCTATTTCAGTTAGCGAATTAGAAGCAGCTTTTGACGAGGGAATGGGTTTTGACGGCTCTTCGATAAAAGGATTTGCAAGGATTGACGAAAGCGACATGCTCGCGAAACCCGACCCCGCCACGTTCCAGATTGTTCCGTGGAGACCGAAGGAGGACGTAGTTGCGAGGATGTTCTGTGACATTCTACAGCCGGATGGCAGTCATTACGAGGGCGACCCGAGGTATATATTGAAGAGGAACCTGGAGAAGTTGAGGGAAGAATACGACTACACGTTCTATGTCGGTCCGGAGCTGGAATACTTCTATTTCCGCGATGATAAGAATCCGGAAGTCCTGGACGAGGGCGGATATTTCGACTTAACGACGCTGGATGCGGGGAGCGACTTACGAAGAGATACGACGTTAATGCTGGAAGCAATGGGAATAAAAGTGGAATACAGCCACCACGAAGTTTCTCCTTCGCAGCACGAGATAGACCTCCGTTATAAAGATGCGCTGACGATGGCAGATAATATGATGACATATCGAATCGTAGTAAAGGAGATAGCACAGCAACACGGATGTTATGCCACGTTCATGCCAAAACCCATCCTCGGTGTGAATGGCTCGGGAATGCACGTGCATCAATCGTTATTTAAGGGAGATAGAAACGCATTCTTCGACCCGAATGACGAATATCATCTGTCTGAAGTGGGTAAGAGGTATATCGCGGGATTGTTAAGACATGCACCTGAGATTACTTCGGTTACCAATCAGTGGATAAATTCGTATAAACGGTTGGTTCCGGGATATGAAGCACCGGCATACATTACGTGGGCGCGAAGAAACAGGTCTACGCTCGTTCGGGTGCCGATGTATAAGCCGGGGAAAGAGGAAGCGACACGCGTGGAATACCGCAGTCCCGACCCTGCATGCAATCCTTACTTAGCATTTTCCGTGATGCTTGCTACTGGATTGGCGGGGATAAAGAACAAGTATGAGTTGCCACCGCCCACGGAAAAGGACGTTTTTCTGATGAGTGACGAGGAAAGGGCGAAGGAAGGAATAAAATCACTGCCCGGTAGTTTGATTGAGGCGATTGCACTGACAGAGAAGAGCGAATTGATGAGAGAAGCTCTTGGAGAGCACGTTTTCAGGAATTTCATCACTTCAAAGAAGGTGGAGTGGGACAGGTATCGCGTGAACGTGACGGAATGGGAGTTGAAGGAGTATTTATCGGTGCTGTGAAGATTTTTCATAATTGTTATGGAAAGACGTTTTGTAAGTAAAAATGTGCAAGGTAAATAGGGGGAAGGCGATAAAGATGATGGGGAGAGGAATTTTTGAGGAGGTAGAAGGTTTATCTATAGTAAGTATATCCGACATTAACTTCGCATATAATACCAATATGGAGGGATATACGACATTGAGTTCGGATATACCGAAGCTATCGGAAATTCATTTATAAGATGTTTATAGTTTAATGATGGATGTAGGATATATATGTATAAAGATAAACGTCCAATAATAAAGTTAAGTAAAGAATGTTGGGATTGTCTGGATATTTTAAAGGATGTTTCATATGCAAATGCGTACACTTTTTTCTGGGCGGAGTGCCTGTCTATTTACTATACTATGAAGGATTGATAAAATGGCAAAGAACGACAATAATAATCAAGAAGAACCTCTTGAGAAACAATTGTGGAAAGCAGCGGACAAACTCAGAAAGAATATTGACGCCGCTGAATACAAGCATATAGTCCTGGGGTTGATTTTTCTTAGGTACATCTCAGATGCATTTGAGGGTTTGTACAGTAGATTGCAGAAAGGGGAGGGTGATTACGCCTGAGCTGACCCGGAAGACAGGGACGAATATAAGGCCGAAAATGTCTTTTTTGTTCCTTCAATAGCACGCTGGTCTTATCTGCAAGCAAGAGCAAAACTACCGGAAATCGGTAAAGACGTTGATAGTGCAATGGACGCAATAGAAAAAGAGAACCCTTCGCTTAGAGGTGTTCTCCCAAAAGTTTATGCAAGAGGCAACCTTGATCCCACAAGTTTGGGTGGATTGATTGACCAGGTGGGTAACATTGCCCTTGGTGATGCCAAAACCAGAAGTGCCGATATTCTCGGTCATGTTTTTGAGTACTTCCTTGGCGAGTTTGCCCTGGCAGAAGGCAAAAAGGGCGGGCAGTTCTACACCCCAAGAAGCGTTGTTCAATTGCTTGTAGAAATGTTAGAGCCCTACAACGGCAGGGTTTTTGATCCCTGCTGTGGTTCCGGCGGGATGTTCGTTCATTCCGAAAAATTCGTTGCCGAACACCAGGGAAAGGTGAACGACATTTCCATTTACGGGCAGGAGAGCAACCAGACCACCTGGCGTCTGGCAAAGATGAACCTTGCCATCAGGAGCATTGACAGTTCACAGGTTAAATGGAACAATGAAGGCTCTTTCTTAAATGACGCTCATAAAGACCTGAAAGCGGATTACGTCATCGCCAATCCGCCATTCAACGACAGCGATTGGAGCGGCGATTTGCTCCGCAAAGACGGCAGATGGAAATACGGCGTACCACCAACAGGAAATGCCAACTACGCCTGGATACAGCACTTCCTCTATCACTTAAGCCCGAGCGGGCAGACAGGTTTTGTTCTGGCAAAGGGGGCGCTGACCTCCAAATCATCCGGCGAAGGCGAAATCAGAAAGGAGCTGGTGGAAGCCAGACTGGTTGACTGCATCGTGAACCTTCCACCAAAACTGTTCCTGAATACACAGATTCCAGCCTGTCTCTGGTTTTTAAGCAGAAACAAAGCCAATGGCAAATACAGGAACAGAATAGATGAAATACTGTTCATTGACGCCCGGAACACGGGGCACCTGATCAACCGTAGGACTCGCGAATTTTTCAAAGAAGACATAGAAAAAATTGCACAGACCTATCACAACTGGCGTAATCCAGAAGGAAAATATGAAGACGTGAAGGGATTCTGCAATTCCGCCTCCATTGAAAGGGTGAGAGAGCTTGGTTATGTGCTGACACCGGGCAGATATGTTGGCTTACCCGATGAAGAAGACGATTTCGATTTCAAGGAACGCTTCACCAAGCTGAAAGCCGAGTTTGAAGAACAGTTGAAAGAAGAAGCAGGGCTGAACACCCTCATTGCTGAAAACCTCAAGAAGGTGAAGCTGGTATGAGCGGGAGTATTATAAAAACTGAGGATTACAAGGCGTTCATTCGAGATATCAAACGGCGAATTCAAACCGTGCAAATCAAAGCGGCAGTCGCTGTTAACCAGGAACTTCTGTGCCTATACTGGGATCTTGCAGAGCGCATTGTTACCAAACAAAAGCAGACCGCATGGGGTGACGGTTTTATCGTACAGATGAGCCGGGATTTGCAAGAAGAATTCCCTGGTATGAAAGGGTTTTCAGAGCGTAACTTGAAATATATTCGCCAATGGTACCTGTTTTATAGTTGCCATGAAATCGGGCAACAGCTTGTTGCCCAATTAACTCAAATCCCATGGGGGCACAATATCGCGATTATTTGCAAATCAAAAAATGATACAGTGGTAGAATATGCGCTAAAAGACGTTCACAAACCGATTGGGGTGAGTGAATACATCATCACCAGGAATCTGCCGGATGAATTAAAATCGTCCCTTCCAAGCATTGAAGAGATTGAAGCGGAATTGAGGGGAGGCGATGAGTGAAATAGGTGAAGCTGGTATGGGTGAGTGGAAAGAATGCAAGCTGGGGGATGTTTCTGAAATTGTTGGTGGTGGGACACCTAAAACAAAAGTTCCAGAATATTGGAATGGTGAGATTCCTTGGTTAACTCCAAGAGACTTATCAAATTTTTCTGGTCGTTATATTTCAAAAGGTGAAAGAAATATTTCCAAATTAGGTTTGGCAAATTCAAGCGCAAAAATATTACCTAAAGGTGCAATATTATTAAGTTCAAGAGCTCCAGTAGGTTATTTGGCTATTGCATTGGATGAAATGTCAACAAATCAAGGGTTCAGAAGTTTAATACCAAATTCAAAAACTAATAGTTTGTTTTTATTCTATCTGTTAAAAAATAATGTTGATTATTTAAAATCACAATCTACAGGAACAACTTTTGGTGAGCTTGCAGGTTCAACTTTAAAATCATTGTCATTCTTATTCCCCCCTCTCCCCGAACAGCGCGCCATCGCCTCAGTCCTTTCCAGTCTCGACGACAAAATAGACCTGCTCCACCGCCAGAACAAGACCCTCGAAGCAATGGCGGAAACGCTTTTCCGGCAGTGGTTTGTGGAGGAGGCGGAGGAGGGGTGGGAAGAGGGATGTTTGCCTGATGAGTTTGATTTTACAATGGGGCAGTCGCCACCAGGAGATTCGTATAATGAGGAGGGAATCGGAGTTCCATTATTTCAAGGCAATGCTGATTTTGGTTTTAGATTTCCAACAAATAGGGTTTATACAACAGATCCAAAAAGATTTGCAGAAAAATATGATACTTTGATAAGTGTAAGAGCACCGGTCGGAGCACAAAATATGGCATTTGAAAAATGTTGTATTGGTCGTGGCGTTGCTGCATTTCGTTATAAATACAACAATTCGTTTTATACCTATACTTATTTCAAATTAAAATCCTTGATGAATGAAATTAAACAATATAATGAAACAGGAACCGTCTTTGGTTCAATAAGTAAAAGTGATTTTCAAAATTTGGGAATGACAATACCGTCCAAAGAGGAAGTTATAAAATTTCAAGAAATCGCTAAACCAATTGATGCTAAAATAATAAAGAATAATGTTCAAATACGCACCCTTTCCAAGCTTCGCGATACCCTGCTGCCGAAGCTGATGAGCGGTGAAGTGGGGGTTGAATATGAGTAAAAACAGCAAACAGCTCAGCAATTCTTTTTCGACCGGTGGC
>JADHYP010000011.1 GCA_016782355.1 Candidatus Syntropharchaeum sp.
CCTCGCTTTTTATTGTTTCCCTGTTTTTATTATTTGAATTTGCGGAACATATAATAGACTTTCACAAAAGGGAATTATCTATTGCAGAAGGATAGATACCCCTAAACAGGCGGACAAAAATGGAACAAAAATGGTGTGATTTTACGATCTGAAAATTGCCCGAATATGGCTAATTTTCAACACCCCACTTCTACTCCACGCATTCTTGCGTGCATCAGATTCCTTGAGTTAGGTCCAAATTTCATACCTTTGATCACAATCTCTTTGATTTCGTCTTTCGTCAGACCTTTTTCTACCATTCTTACGACAGCATGCTTAGTGAATGCAAATTTTATTTTCACATACCTTCTTATGATTATAATAGTCACCTGCAATATAAATGTTTTTCTATTTTGCAAGCGAAAAAAATCTTACCGGAATAGAAAACTTTATAGAAGATAATACACTTCTATTTATAGGGAAAAGGAGGTTAAAGACAATGCAACCTTTTATGGAAGCGATAATATTGACCGTTGCGGGTAGCGCATTCATAGCCGCTATTTTTTTCTTCTTCTATTTGACCGCGGTAAAGGGTTCGGAATCGCCACTGCGATTGTATAATCGCTTTAAAAAAGGATACAGCAAGCATTCACGGAACAACAGAGTGAAAGAAAAGATGACCGAATACAAAGCATTTTCCGGCGTTGACAGACCTTCCCTTATCCGAGCATCGCTTCCTTTCTCCATGTTCCTCTTCGTTATATTCCTGCTTCTTTTTAAACTCGTTTTCTTCACCGCCGTTACCTCGGATAGCATGCAACCTACGTTCAAAAAAGGCGACCTCGTTGCCATGCAGAAAATAGCCACCACGCCCAAAGAGGGCGACATAATCATGTTCGACCGCCCGGAATATATGCTTCCCGTCACGCACCGTGTAGTTGCCGCAATGGATGACAGAGTAAGAACAAGAGGTGATGCGCGCGGAAGCACAGACCCCTGGGTAGTGCGTGAAGGAGAAATCATGGGTAAAGCCATACAGGTTGGAGGAGAGCCTGTCGTTCTGAAAGACGTTGGCAATTATTTCATACTCGATACACGCGAAATGCGTTATGGTAAATATGGTCTGGAATATACGTTCATGAAGAACGTATTCTCGGTGATACGCGTGTATGGTTATGCGCTCTGCGTTATTTCTATCCTGGGGTATGTGATATTGACATTGAGGGAGGCGAAGCAGGTATTGAAATGAGCACTCTTAAGATGGTGTTTGCGATTATGGCTATTGTATTCCTGGGTATAGTAGCGTTGCCGTATGCTGTTTCTTTGTTCACCGGGCAGCATACGTGGTATGAGCTCAGCGAAGGTTATGGCAGCAAATGCGTTAAATGCCATGCCGATATATACGGGGAATTGAGTGCGGGAGGGCATCATAAAAATATTGTCGGGGTTGACGATGGGGAAGAATGTCTTATATGTCATCGAGCGAATGAGAGCATAATTTATGCTAATGCCTCTCGTAGTCGAGGAGGTGAGGAAGCGCATGCTGCTTCAACTATAAATTGTGGTTACTGCCACTTCAATTCCTCAAATCCTACCGGAGCACCTGTTGCAGGCGGTTTCCGGCTGTCCGATTATTATGAGAAGTATGGTAATGACACAGGAGCAAATGCATCGCACTACGACTTCGTTGTTCAGTCGAGAGAGACCGGTATACTACAGAATGAGAGCGAGAGCTGTGTCGCATGCCATACAAAAGCCAACGTTACCATCCACTTCAATGTGACCACGGAAGCGACAATTGTAGCAAATAACACTTATAACACTTCGCACTCTTACTGGGTTATAGAAGACATCACCGCAAGCAACTACACCACTTACAAGGAGGTGAAGGAAGGATGAAATGGAGATTTTTTGCTCTCTTTGCTACGCTGGCTTTTATACTCGTGTTTGTAAGCAGCATAGATGTAGTAACGCTTTTCCACGGTTCGCATAACGTAATCGATATTACGTCCTCAGGCAACGACATAAACTGCACCTGGTGTCATCAATGGGTTCAGGATAATCTGAGCAACTCGGCGGAGGGAATACATGCGGATTTTCGCTGTGAAGACTGTCATAGAATTAAAGACACAGAAATAGTTTTTGCAAGTCATGGAAAAAGTGGAGAACAAGCTCATGCTGCTTATACGCCCCGCTGTCTTGACTGTCATGGTGGGAGTGGAAAACAAATTGGAAGCAAGTCTGCACCCCCAGCTCCTGCTTTCAATGAGACTGTCCCTTTGTATGGAAGTGACGTTTCCGCACATAAACCGTTTGTGAACTGGTCGTTGGGCTATAACCTTTCAGTTGGCGAGAACGAAGCTTGCCTGGCATGCCATACGAACTATTCGATTAAGAATGTGTTTAAAAGACCGGAGTATTTTGATTTTTGGGTAAAAAAAGATTTGAGTGTAAGTGTTATTGAAATAGGTTCTACAAATACAACAAACATATCTAAATTTACTGAAAGCGGGGCAAAACACGAATTCAAAGCTATAAATCAGATAAAGTGTGAAGATTGCCATTCTGACGTGTGGCAGGCGGCGAATCACACCGAATTGAGTGACCTAAGCGAGCCGATATCTGCAACGAAAGCTTCTCATGTTTGCTGGAAATGGCATCACGGCGGGGGCAAGGAGGGAAATAATCCCATGCACAATGTTACATGCGTTGATAGCGAATACAGTGTAAGTAGCAATCCCAGTTACCCCTACACTGACTACTACGACAACATAACTGAATTCTGCTCGCTTTCATGCCACAAGCCGGTAGTTAGCACTTCCTCAACTGCTGTCCCGCCAGTGCTCGAAGCAAATGTTCATGCCGCAAGAAGGATTTCATGCTATGATTGTCATAATAACACTTACGGTAGTAAAACTATTTCCGACGGACCATTATTTTTATACGTAAAACCAAACAACGATAACGAGACTCCAAGAATTGACACGTCGACTCATACCTCATCAAATGTCTATCCTGAGCGCTTATTTATGCACGCAGAAACGTGTATTGCATGCAAAAGAGCTGGAGCTCCTAGCAGCGACAAACGTTTCAAAACATACACGGAGCCAAACAACACGATGTTATCTGACAGCACGCCAATCTAATCCTTTCTGCTGAGCGAAATTTTTTTACAAGAAACTTTTAAAATCCCGCCAAAGGTAAATTATGAAACGATTATCTCTTTTATTTTCTATTATCATGAACAAAGAAGAATATAATACAGAAGAGCGGTCTGGTATTCAGGGGCTATTTAACGGTGCGAAGGCTAAGGTAGTTACTCTTCAATGAATACAATTTCAACATCAAAACTCTTCTTCTTTATCTCCTCCTCTAATTCGACCTCTCTTCTTGCGAACAGCGCTTTACATCCCAGCTTCTTAGCAACGCAAGAATGAAACAATCAGCCAGCGATTGTAAAAGCAACTCTATCAAGACCCCGGCATCAAGCACCAAAGTACCTGCTATATCTCTCTTCATCCTTCCTCCTCTCTTCGTATAGCTCCTTTAAGACTTCCTCTGCATTTCCGGGTGTGCAAGCCTCCATCAAAAGCCTGGGGTTCTTACCTTTTCTGCCCCTCAGTAAAAACTTTATTGCCTCGTCGAAATCCACTCTTCTCTCAAACTTCGTTTGTAGCTCGGAAGCGAATCTTAACAGTTCCCGTTTTACATCCTCACTAACTGATATTGCAGGCATAATAAGTACATAATCTGTAATTGTTATAAAACTAATTGTTATAAAACTTATAGTGTTGCAATGTTTGATTGTCATAGTATTTAGAATTACGGCAAAGGTAAATTATGAAACGATTATCGCTTTTTGAAATCTGGGAAACTCTTTTGTCATACCATATAATGTATAGCAGATACATTTATATAGAGTGAGTTATTTTCTATTATCATGAAAGAAGAATATAATAAAGAAGAGCGATCTGGTATCCAGGGGCTATTTACCGGTGCGATGGCAAAGGTATTGGATTTCTTATTGACTTTTGAAGGATTTGACTATTCAATGGAGGAGATTGCGAGAAACTCAGAGATAGATTATGAGACGTTTTATAACCTTTGGGAAAAGCTTGAATATTATGACATTGTGAAAAAGACGGGGAATACAGGAAAAACAACGCTTTTCACACTAAATACGGAATCAAACATCGTTAAAGCACTTAAAAACCTACAACATGAGGTAATATTCTACGAGGCAGATAAGATTATTTTGGAACGTGCAGAAGAAGTGATAATGTGCGAAGGAGTAAGAGAAAAGGTAAAGGCATAACAAGCAACTCTATCAAGACATCGGTATCAAACACCAAAAGCAGAGCCCCACAGTTTAGGATTTGGTTTGGTGCTTAGCTTGACTTTGTCACATTTAAAATTTACCGCCGAGAACACGGAATTAGAGGTTTAGTTTATTAGCGGTTCAGCTCGTTAGCTAAACCTCAAATTTTAAGCGGTTCAGCGGCTTGGCTCGTTAGCGATTTAGACTAAACCTCTAAACCTCTAAACCATAAATACATCCTCTGCGTTCTCCGTGAACTCTGCGGTTAATCTGACAATGTCAAGTTAGGATTGAGGATTTTTCACTCCTTATCGAGTGAGCATATACAATTTCACCACTCCCACACGCTCACTTCCACCTTCTCACCGTCCTCCACACCTTCCTTATTCTCTTCTATTATTACGAACCCATCCGATTTCGTCATGCTGGATAATATACCGGAGCCGCTCACCCTTATGGGCTCTGCATAATACTCGTTTTCGGTGCAAAGCAACTTCACACGCACAAAATCGGTTCTACCCACTGCCGACGGTATTTTTTTACTTGCTATTGCAAAAATCTTACTACGCTCTTCCTTCATTCCATGCATCGCATGTAAAAAAGGTCGAACGAGCAATTCAAACGCAGATATTGTCGCTACGGGATAACCGGGGAGAACGAACACAGGCTTGTCATTGACGACACCGAAACCCGTTGGTTCGCCGGGTCGAATAGCCACGCCGTGAAACACAAGTTTTCCTAAATCCGCTACTGCATCAGCTAAGAAATCGCGTTTACCTACGGAACTCCCGCCACTTATTAATAAACCGTTGCAATCTTTCTCTAAGGACAAACATATTGCGTTCTTTATCTCCTCGTAATCATCCCTTACTATGCCGATTCTATACGGACTCGCAATTTTTCCTGTCAATGCCGCAAGCACATAACTGTTCACATCTGCTATCTTCTTTTCTCCTTCCAATTCAAAGGACTCATCAGGATCCGAAAGTTCATCACCCGTGGAGATTATCCCAAACTTTGCTCTTTTATACACCTTCACCGTGCTCTTAAAAAGAGATGCAAGCATGCCGAGGTCGTGAGCTCTTAACCGCCTTCCTTCTTTCAGCACGCCTTCGCCCTTCTTCACGTCCTCGCCCTTAAAAGAAACGTTTTTACCCGGTGTGACGGGTTTGAAAATTTCCAGCGTATCGCCGCCATTTTCCTTTGTATATTCGAGCATAACGACTGCATTGCTGCCCTTTGGTAGCGGCATTCCCGTTTGTATGGGTAAATAATCCCCTTCTCTTATTTCCACCACGTTCTCATTCTCTTTTTCTTTTTCTCCTCCTTTCCTGCTCCGCTTCCTTAAAAACACCGGATTATTTGGAGATGCACCGAACGAGTCCTCACCCCTAATCGCATACCCGTCCATCGCCGCACGGTCAAAAGGAGGGCTATCTATGGATGAGCAAACGTCTTCTGCTAAAACCCTGTTCAAAGCATCGTCAAACACGATTTCTTCTCTTTCTGTCCTCTTTACATTAGCTAAAGCTATTTTTAATGCTTCTTCCAGTGAGATAAGTTTACGAAAAAGTTTCATATTACCCGTTTTCCTCCAATCTATTCTTCCCCCTCAAATACACCGTTGCTATTCCAGCTTTCGATAATTTCCTCTTCAAGACCTCATCGTTTGTGAGCACTGCTGCTTTCTTCTTTAACGCTAACTCCGCAATCCACTCATCGGTATCAATTTCTTCTTCTTCTCCTCCTCCTCCTTCTTCATGTATCGTTACCTTGCACCTGTGGGGCTCTGCCCCACGGCCCCGCAAGCCCTGTAAGGGCTTACCGGGCATTTGCCTGGACGCAGAGGCATGCACATACTTGAGCACTAAAGAATAACCAATCTTTGCCGCTCTCTTTTCTTTGCCTTTCAAATCCGGTCTTTGTTTGAGCTTGTTTAACTCATTCAAAACCTTCTTCGGCACGATTACATGCCCATATCCAAGCATCTCCAGCTCGTAAAATATGTCAACGCCAAATTCGCCTGGTATAAGCAGTGCATTCGTGTCCACTATCACTTCCTTTCTTAACACTTTTTCTTTATATTATAAAAGAAAAACTGTGCTAAAAAAGAAATAAAGGTTCTTTTGGTAAAGCTTTTCTTTTTAAGAAAAGGTTTTATGACGCTTATCTTAGGACTCGAAGGAACAGCATGGAACCTCAGCGCTGCGGTGGTCAGCGAAGAGAGGGTGATATACGAAGCAGAATCAACATATAAGCCCTTGCATGGCGGTATCCATCCGAGAGAAGCGGCGCAGCATCACTCATCCGAGCTAAAAAGCGTGGTCTCACGAGCTTTAAGAGGCGCAGAAGGAGAAGGCTATTCTTTAGAGGAAATAGATGCAATTGCATTCTCACAGGGTCCGGGCATGGGTCCGTGCCTCAGAACCGTAGCAACGGCAGCAAGAGCGCTCTCTATTTCTTTAAAAAAACCTCTAATCGGCGTTAATCACTGCATTGCGCATATAGAAGTTGGAAGATGGCGATGTGGAACGAAAGACCCGGTGGTGTTATACGTGAGTGGAGCAAACTCGCAGGTATTGGCATACCGCTCCGGCAGGTATCGCATCTTAGGAGAAACGCTGGATATAGGAATAGGAAACGCTCTGGACAAGTTCGCTCGCTACCTCGGACTGAGCCATCCAGGGGGTCCGAAGATAGAGGAGTTGGCTTCTAAAGGCACTAAATATGTTTATATGCCGTATGTGGTGAAGGGAATGGATTTGTCTTTTTCAGGGCTGACCACTGCTGCTAAGGACGCTTTTGATTCGCATCCGGAAGAAAAGGCGGATATTTGTCATTCCTTTCAGGAGACTGCATTTGCCATGCTCACCGAGGTAACAGAGCGCGCAATGGCACATTGCTGTAAGGATGATATGTTGTTAGCAGGCGGCGTAGGAGCAAACCGGAGATTACGGCAGATGCTACAAACGATGTGCCGCGACCGGGGAGCACGATTTTACGTTCCCGAAACTAAATATTTGAAGGATAATGGCGCAATGATTGCTTATCTTGGACTGCTAATGCTCAAAAGCGGTGACACAACGCCGATAGAGAAATCCGAAGTTAAGCCAAATTACAGACCCGATGACGTTGAAGTCACGTGGAGGGCCGTAGAGTAAAAAACCACGAGATTTCACGAGAGTAACACAAGACCAGAAATCAGAATTTCTGTTCCCTGACTTCTTCTATCTTCACAATTTCTCGTGGAAATTATGGGGCTCTGCCCCATGTCCCCGCAAGCCCGGAAAGGGCTTATGTGTAATCTTGTGGTTATAAAGAGGAAATCAAATACAATTTTTATTGTACCCAACAGGTATAAATATAATAAGTATGGAAAGCCCTAAACCTTTTGTCTTTATAAATGCCGCAATGAGCGCGGATGGTAAAATATCATCGGTGGAGAGGAAACAGACGATAATAAGCGGCAAGGAAGACTTTGACAGGGTTGATTCACTGAAGGCAGAATGCGATGCGATAATGGTTGGTGTAGGCACTGTTTTAGCTGATAACCCTTCTTTAACTGTAAAATCGGAAAATAGGCGGGAAAAAAGGAAGAGAGCGGGAAAAGATGAAAATCCGTTGCGAATAGTGGTGGACAGTAAGGCGAGAACGCCCGTTGATGCAGCGATACTGAACAAAGGCGAAGGTAAACGAATAATTGCGGTTTCTGAGCAGGCAATTGTAGAGGATGTGGACAGATTAGGGGAAAAAGCGGAGATTATGGTCTGCGGCATGGAAGAAGTGGACTTAAAGCATCTTCTATATTTATTATGGCAGCGAGGCGTGAGCAGATTGATGGTGGAGGGTGGTGCAACGCTTAACTGGTCTTTGGTCTCGCAAAAGCTCGTTGACGAAATATATATATACGTTGGCAACATAATAATAGGTGGCGGAGACGCACCGACGCTCGTGGATGGCAAAGGGTTTGTTAAGGACGATGCGATGGTGAAGCTGGCGCTTTTAAGTGCGGATAAGATGGACGAGGGTGTTTTGCTGAGGTGGCGTGTTCGTAAATAAATGAGAAGGTGATGGTAAAATATGAAACCGCCTGTCGAGATAAAAGACATAAAGGATTTTGCTTACCTCACGAGCAGGAAATTGAAGAACGAGAACGGGGAAGAGAAAGGCGCGGTATTTTTATGGAGGAGAAAAGGCGAGGAAGAATTTAATTACAAGCTGAAGTGCCCGTACTGCGAAGAAGAGCAGGAATCAAGCGTTGTTTTCAATAAAAGACCTTACAGGGTACGGTGCAGTAACTGCGGGAAGAGTATTCTGGTAGAGAAGCTTTCTTCAAAGTAAAAACGAGAGATCAAAAGAGGCAATAACAAAAATAAAGTGGGAAGCTGAGAAGTTGGTGCCTTGTATTTGATTTATTTTCTTATTTTAAGGAGTTCAACAACTCCTCGGCCTTCTTCACATCCTCCACTCTCCCCTGTGCCTCAAACAATCTCTTTGAAGTCTCTAATTCCTTCTTTGCTTCTTCTGTTTTTTCTAATCTTGAATACAGTATACCCAAATTCCCGTGTGCCTCCCCATAATCTGGATTTATCCTTATCGTTTCTCTGTATTCTCTTTCTGCTTCTTCAAATCGTTTTAAATTCTTAAGCAAATTCCCAAGGTTGTAGTGAGCCTGTGCAAAATCAAGATTTATCCTCATCGTTTCTCTGTATTAACTCGTCTCGATCTTTTGAACTCGTCATGTCAATTTGACTATAAATCATCGAAGGTTTAGCCACGAAACCCTTTTCTTTCCCCTTCTCTAATATGTAGGCTGCAATTAACAGAAGCACGCCGTAATAAGTTACAACTGTAAACATTTCTTCTAATTTCTTCATCGCCTCATCAATCTTCTTCTCTTCTATCTTTCCTTTTTTGATCAATGCGTGAATTACGCCAGGTGCAGCCTCGATAAATCGCTCTTCCGGGTCTTCGATATCACGATATATTGAGGTCCGTGAGCGTTTCTCTATTTCTTCTTGAATGTAAGGGATATTTGCATCCACTTGCGAAATGATGTTTAAATCTTCGAGAATCTCTATCGCCTTTTTAGCTGGGACAAGAGGGCTGTGTCGCTGTATCATACCATTTCTCGTAGCATCTTTTTCTGAAGCGGATTTAATTACTGCTACATCGGACATCAACGTATTAATATTTTCCGCTAACTTATCAAACCTATCGTCCACACTATTTCTCCAATCGTCAATACTGTTTTTCCATTGATCCAATCCACCTTTCCAATTAGCAAGTTTCCATATACCTCCAATTAAAGCGATACCTATGGCTATTGCACCACCAATCCAAACTTCCCAACCAACTCCAAAAGGTGGACTCATAAAAGATGATTAAACATAGCTATTAAAAAACATTTTTCATTTTTTGTTTATAGATGAGTTAATTGTGCAAACATTTAGCCTTCACAAATCCTCCCCAATATCTCCTTCACCGCAACAACCACTATGGAAGAAATATACAAAATAATGGAAGAGAAGGATAAGGCGCAAATGACGTTATGACCGAGGTAAAAAAATTTTGTTTGATGTTTAGGTTAGTTCGTGACTCCATGGTTTCGGAAGTATAGAAATCAGGTCTGGTAAGAATTCAGCAATGTCCCTGCATTTTCGCTCAGTTATTTCCAACACCTCCTCCACCTGCTTGCGCTCGGTGATGTCTCGTGCAACTGCCAGAATTCCGGTGGGCTCTCCATCATCGCCTTTCAATAAAGTAAAGTACATATATGTGGGAAAAGGTGTTCCGTCTTTTCTTACATGCCCTATTTCACCCATCCATGAACCCTCTGTTTTTATCTGATTAATACACCTCCCGTATTCATCCATCTGTTCCTCGGTATGTAAATCCCCAACTTTCATTCCAATCATTTCTTCAGACGAATAACCGTGCATCATGGCAAACGCATCGTTCACATACGTTAGATTTAGTTCTATGTCGCCTACCGCTATGCCGTCAATCGACTGTTCAACAGCAGAACTTAATTTTCTTATTTCCTTCTCTACCCGCTTGCGCTCCGTGATGTCCCGGTGGCTCGCCGTATGTGCAATAATTTCCCCTTTATCATCCAGTACTGTTGAGGCGGATATTGCCATTGGAAAAAGTTCACCATTTTTTCTCTTGCCAACCAACTCTCCTACCCAACCGCCTTTCATCGTTGCTTTAAGTGCCTCTTCTAATTCCGGTATCTGATCCTCGGGGTAGATGAAAGCAATCTCTTTCCCTATTAACTCCTCTTTTGAATAGCCAAACATTCTAACAAATGCTTCATTTATAATCAAACATTCTTCCTCTAACTTCGATATTCATTGGACTCCCATCCTTACGGACATCTACTGATTCAGCGTGAAATTCACCTGTCGTCTGAACGGCTCGCAGGAATTGTTCAAAAAGAGGATAATAATCTGGGTGTACTACCTCCTTGCCTGAGAGTTTCATAAACTCCTCATAGGAATAACCATACGTTTTACACGCTTGAGGATTTACCTCTACAACGTTGCCGCGGGAATCGCAGATAAGAAATGAATCCATCGCAGCATTAAAGATGGCGCGATATTGTTTCTCACGCTCCCGTAGTGCCTCCCCCGCCGGTTTGCGCTCGGTGATGTCCCTAACTGCAAAAATACGTCCTCCTGGTTTGCCCTCACTGTCTCTCAGTAGCGTCACATTAACCAGAACGGGGAATTCACTTCCAGCTTTCCTAAGCCCGATGAGTTCCAAATTCCTCACTGCACCCATTTCCAAAGTTTTCTTTCTTTCATCCCCGAGTTTT
This sequence comes from Candidatus Syntropharchaeum sp., assembly GCA_016782355.1. GTDB lineage: Archaea > Halobacteriota > Syntropharchaeia > Alkanophagales > Methanospirareceae > WJOV01. Next base: position 11,118 of record JADHYP010000011.1, read on the forward strand.
GGTAAAGAACGCATAGCAATGAATTCCGAAACGGGTTTTCCAATCAAATCTTCTTTTTTATAGCCCCAAGCCTCTACTGCATTGTTGATTTGGGTTATTCTGCCTTCCATATCAGAAGTTCCAACAACATCCAACATGCCCTCCATAATATCTTCTATTATCGAAATACTCAGCAGCGTCTTTAGCTCTTGATTTGTCATTTGGTGTACACCGTTGTATATTTTAGATTTCACTCCTTCATAATTATTACGTTCATTTAAATTTTTCGTTTTTTTTAACCATTCCATTTCTGAGATGCTGAAATATCCTATAACCACTCTTAATTTTATCATTTTTTAAAAAATCGTAATAAACAAAAGAAATAATTATAAAAGAAGAATGTAAAGGATGTGATATGAACATGAAAAAATACAGATGCACGGTTTGTGACTACATCTATGACCCGGAAGAAGGAGACCCGGATGGTGGGATAGAACCCGGAACGCCATTTGAAGAGATACCGGATGATTGGGTGTGTCCCGTATGCGGTGCAAGCAAGGAAGAATTTGAGGAGTTTGTTACATACACGGAAGTAGAGACGTTGAAGAAGGAACTGGAAGAGGAGACCAGGTTAGCAGAGGAGTATTTATCACAGCTAAAATATCTCCAGGCGGACTTCGAGAACTACAAAAAGATGGTTGCCCGCGAGCGGGAAATGTACGAGATGTGCGCAACGGAAGAGCTGATAAAGGGTCTATTGCCGATTATTGATAATCTTGGGATTGCCATTGCATCGACGAACCTGGGTAATGACATAACGTCATTTGTTGAAGGAATTGAGTTGATCTATAAGGATTTGATGGCGGTGCTTGGCAAAGAAGGTTTGGAGCAAATAAAAGCAGTTGGCGAGAAGTTCGACCCCTATAAACACGAAGTGATAATGACGGTAATTGATGACGGTCTTCCGGAGGATACAATTCTGGAAGAGCTTGAGAAAGGCTATATGCTGGGCTCGAAAGTGATAAGAACGTCGAAAGTTAAAGTTTCTAAAATTAAACAACTTTAGGAAAAAGGTTGCAGCGGTGCAAAAAGATATATGCCGCCCACAAAGAGGGGTGAAAAAACGAAAGGAGGTGAAAACTATGACTATAGATCCAGTATGTAAAATAGAGGTAGACGAAAAGACGGCGAAGTTTAAGAGTGAGTATAAAGGAGAAACATATTATTTCTGTGCGCCGGGATGCAAAAAAGCATTTGAGGAGAAACCTGATGGATACGTTGGCTAAACACAAGAACAGGGATGTTGTGAGCACAAAATGATATTTTGCGGTTGCTTCGCAATGCTCTACTGACCATACAATAAAATCAAATAACAACTCCCGCGGGGATTAAACGACATAGGAAAAAATCAAAAAAAACTTTATACTCTGAGAAGTAAGGTATTAAGCAGAGGTTTTGACGATGGGTTCGGATATTATCCCCGATGCAGAACTGGATTGTGTGGGTCTCTACTGCCCGATGCCAATTGCCATGACGAAGGAGGAAATAGAAAAGCTCGAGGTGGGACAGGTGTTGAAGGTAGAGGCGGACGACCCCGCGGCGGAAGAGGACATAAAACGATGGGCTAAGAGGACCGGTCACGAGCTTCTGAAGTTTGAAAAAGAGGGGACATTATTAACCTTCTTTTTAAGAAGGATGAAATAAGGAGGATGCGATGAGTAAAATACTGTATATATTCCCGAGGCAAAGATCGTTGGCGCGGGGACGCTAAACGACCTGGCGCTCGATGCCGACGCCGTCCTTAACTTTTAGAGGAGAGTCTATGAGAAGGATATATTTAGACCACGCTTCGGCGATGCCGGTCGATCCGAGGGTATTGGAGTTTGCCGAGCGGTATCTCAAAGATAACTACTTCGGAAATCCTTCGTCCCTCTATTCAGTCGGATTAGAGGCGAAAAGAGCTATCGAAGATGCCAGGAAGAAAGTTGCAGAACTTATTAACGCAGAGAAGGAGACCTGCATTGTCTTCACAAGTGGCGCAACTGAATCCAACAACCTTGCTATCAAGGGAACCGCACTTAGAAACATAGGAAAAGGAAAAAAGGTTGCGGCAAGCGCCATAGAACACATGTCGGTTCTCAATCCCATGAAAGAGCTTCAGAAACGTGGTTTCGAACTGACCATTATACCGGTTGATTCAACGGGTGTCGTCGATACTGAGAAACTCAATGCTATTTTGACCAATGACACTACCGTGACCTCGATAATGTACGCAAACAATGAAATAGGAACAATAGAACCTATCAAAGAGATAAGTGAGATAGTTCATGAAAAGGGTTTATATTTGCACGTGGATGCAACGGCTGCCGCAGGACGCATATCCGTAGATGTACAAAATGATGGGATAGACCTGCTAACACTGTCATCTAACGATATATACGGGCCTCAAGGCGCCGGTGCATTGTATATAAAACCGGGTGTAAGGCTTCAATCAATCCTTCCCGGCGGTGGACAGGAACGCGGGCTTAGATCCGGGACAGAGAACGTATTCGCCATTGCAGGAATGGGAGAAGCGGCAGGGATAGCAAAGGCGGAAATGGCTCAGGAATGCAAGAGACTCAAGGGAATACGGGATGACCTCATCGCTGCGATGTTAACAATTGACGAATCATATCTCACGGGTCATCCTACGCAAAGGCTTCCCCACCATGCAAGTTTCCGGTTCGGTCGTATAGAAGGAGAGAGCATCCTGTTGAATATGGATATGACGTACAATATACAGGTATCCACGGGGTCAGCATGCACTTCCAGGACGTTGGAGCCCTCACACGTCCTATTGGCAATAGGCTTGAAACATGAAGAAGCACATGGTTCAATGGTTTTAACTCTCGGACGGTCAAATGCGTTTGAAGAAATACCTATAATCACAAAGGCGGTTAAGGAAACGGTTCAAAGGTTGAGAGAACTTTCACCGCTATAAACAGGCTGATGCAATATTTATATATAAATAAAAAGAAACTAACTGAAATCAGGCGGACAAAATAAGATTAAGGTGGTGATTATGGAACAGATAGGCTATAGTAAAAAAGTATTGGAACATTTCATGAATCCGAGGAATGTAGGTATGATAGAAAACCCTGACGGATATGGTAAGGTGGGAAATCCCGTCTGCGGGGACCTAATGGAGATGTTTATCAGCGTGAAAGACGATATTATCACAGATATAAAGTTCAGAACCTTCGGCTGCGGTTCTGCAATTGCAACGAGTAGCATGGTGACCGAGTTGACGAAAGGGATGCATGTCGATGAAGCCATGAAACTAACACGAGATGACGTGGCTGATGAACTCGAAGGTCTGCCTCCACGGAAGATGCACTGTTCCAACCTGGCAGCAGATGCACTTCACGAGGCAATTAAGGATTATAAAAGAAAAAAAGGCTGATAAAGAAAGAACGGATGGTGCTTGGTGGACCATTAGAGTTACATTTCGAGTCCCACCAAAGATAAATTATGGTAGGATAAAGTCGTGACGAACTTTGAAGACGGAAGGAAAATAGCATTATACAAGGAATCAATTGAAAAACTTGATGCCATCCTTGGAATTACGGAGAGACGTGAACTGGACGATACAGGAAAAATGGCAATCATAAGTGCAGTCCTGAAGACGTGCATGCCCTATTTCTTTGTGGTTGCGTTTTATAGAGTCCGTGGCGAGAACTCGTTGCAAATTGGACCCTATCAGGGCGAAGTGCTTGCTTGTGGTATAATTCCATACGAAAAGGGCGTTTGCGGTGCTTGTGCTACACGGCAAGAAACCATCATAGTACCCGATGTAACAAAGTTCCCGAAGTATATTGCCTGTGATTCGCTCACCAAATCTGAACTCGCTGTGCCGGTAACAAGAGATAACAAATTGATAGCAGTACTGGACGTTGAT
>JADHYP010000012.1 GCA_016782355.1 Candidatus Syntropharchaeum sp.
AATGATAAAAGGAAGAGTAACCGATGAATACGGTGCCGGAGTGTCAAATGCGTATATCTATGCTTCAGGTCCAATTTATGTGAGTACAAACACCGATTCCGCGGGATATTACACGGTAGAAGGATTGATAAACGGGATTTACATCGTCACGGCGGAAGGCGAATGGGGAAGCAATTTGGTATCAAATCCGACAGGAGCTGACATCAAAGAAGGTGAAACAATCGAACTCGACTTCATGCTGAGAACCGCAGGAATCATATCTGGAAGGGTAACCGATGAAAACGGTCTGCCGGTTGTCTATGTCGATGTTGAGGCATTCTCGACGCATGGATATGGTTCTTACGGATGGGCTTATACCGATTACGATGGATACTACACGATAACTGGATTACAAAGCGGAGAATACACGGTTATCGCATACGGATATTTGTATGGTTTGGCTGATAACTCGACAACAGCATTTGTCCAATTGGGAGCGAAAACAACCGTAAATTTCATCTTACATAAAGGTGGAACATTAACCGGAGAAGTAACCGATGAAAACGGAACGGCAGCACCTTATGTAGGTGTGTCAGCCGCAGGTGAAAGCAATGGCTACGATGAAACCGATTTAAGCGGACATTATACGATAACAGGACTACGAGATGGAGAATACACGGTCATTGCATCTGAATATTCAACGAATCTCGCGGATTCAACAACTGCAATTGTAACTTCTGGCGAGACGACAACCGCGAATCTCACGCTCCACGAAGGAGGGGTTGTTCAAGGAAGGGTTGCAGATGTTAATGGAACAGGCATAGCAAATGCGTGGGTACAGATGGATATATTGACTTACTACTATGGATATTATAACCAAACCAACTCAACAGGCTATTACATGATAGAAGGAATACCAGACGGAATTTACAACATTACTGCATCGTCATACGGATATTGTGGATACGAAGGAGATTTGGCAGATAATTCTTCTGTTATTGCCATTACACAGGGTCAAACAACTATATATGATTTCATACTTCAGAAAGGTGGAGTGATAAAGGGAAAAGTAACGACCCAAGATGAAATCCCGGTTGTCGGTGTGTTCGTTTCTGCAGAAGGGTCGAGTTATGGTTATACGTACACAAGCACTGATGGAAACTACACGATTACGAGGTTACAAGCAGGAACTTACGAGGTGAGGGCATATCCGCCATCAGGTATTGGTCTTCTGGGTAACTCTACTTCTGCTGATGTTTCGGCAGGTCAGACCACATCAAATGTTGATATTGTTTTATTGTCAAATAACCATCCACTCGCATCCTTCACCTACACACCAGAGAATCCCATCATAAACCAAACCATCACCTTCAACGCCTCTAATTCAACAGACCCAGACGGAACAATTGAGAAATATGAATGGGACTTCGGAGATGGAAACATCACGAACACAACAGAAGCGATAATAACGCATTCTTATTCACAAGCAGGCGATTACGTTGTTAACCTGACAGTGACAGATGACGAAGGGGCAAAGAACACTGCTTCTAAAACAATAACAGTTTCTCCTCTCGAAAAACTTATCTTCGGCACAGGCGCACCGCCCAACCCATACCCAAGCATTTTCGGCACGCACAATGGAACAATCGCACCAAACCAAACGATTATCGTGAACAAACTTTACACTTATCCATGCCCAGGAACTGGTGGACATACGGAATATGCTGAAATCCAGAACTCAACCTGGAATGCAACCGCAATCTGGGACGGCTACGTAGGCGATTGGCATAACATCACTTTCGACAAGACTGTCTTCTTAATGGCAAATGAAACCTATAACTATACTATTCGTACAGGCTCTTATCCGCAGATTTATCATACGGATGCACTGCCAACAGCGAATGGGTGGATAAACTTGCCAACAACAAATGGCTGGATAAACTGCACTAAATTTACTGATGTCAATGGGAAAAGCCATAATGATTGGATTCCAGCGATAAGGTTGTGGTCATGAAAAAGTTTCTTTGGTCAAGCTTTCTTTTTAAAAGAAAAGTTGAAAGGAGGTGAAAATAATGGCTGAAATAGTGATAAGAACAGGTAAGCCCGAATCAATCATGCCTGTTTTAGATTCTGCTATCCGTAACCAGTTAAAATTGCTCAAAACGAGTATAAACAGAACAAAAATAAGAATCAGTAGTTTTGAGCAGAAATACGATATGTCTACCGAGCAATTCATGCAAAAGATAAAGGATGGGATGGACGATGACAATCTCGACTATGTCGAATGGATTGGCGAGACAAAAATTCTGAAAAGGTTGGAAGAGGAATATAAGGAATTGGAGGGATTGCGAATTTGCTTGTGAGCGAATATTTTCGGCATCTAAGGAGTGTTATTGATGCCTGTGAAGCGATTACGGCAAAAGAGATAGTAGAGGATGAACGCTCAGACTATTTGGGATTTTTCAAGGCTACGCTTTATTTCCATGACGGAGCTATCTTGCACGTAAGGGAGTTTGTCTTCACTCGTTTTGGCGTTGAACGAGAAACATATGTTTACCATTATCAAGATGAAAATAACAATCGTATCTTCAGATATGACAATACAGAACATTTTCCCGATTTACCCAATTTCCCACATCATAAGCATACGCCAAAAAACGTAATTGTCTCCTCATCACCTACCTTAGAGGAGGTTTTGAGAGAAATTACACAATTAAAGAGGTGATGAAGATAAAAATAATTCATGCAAAAGAGCATGAAGCAAAGGGAGGGAACATAACCTGCACAGAATTCGTTGAGGCAAATGGCAAGAAATACAATAACTAGATACCCGCGATTAAGGGGGAATAAAAACAATGTATAAGATAAATGAGAAAAAACAATCAACCATGAATGGTTGGAGGAGATAATATTATGAACGACGAGAGACTGAATGCGCTTGAGATAGCCATGAAACTTGAAGAAGACGGCAAGAAGTTTTACGTGGACGCCAGTGAGAAAGCTACCAGCGCGTTTGCAAAGGATATGTTCAGGTCATTGGCAAAGGACGAAGACGTGCATCTGGAAAAAGTGAAAGGGATATATCAGAAGCTAAAAGAAGAAAGGAAGTGGCCGAAAGTGGTGACAGCCATAGGTGACGTGGTAAAGACAAAAGCAATTTTTCCTGAGGATGCGAAAGACCTGAATATGACAGAGGAAGATATTTCCGATACCGTAAAAGTGCTGAAAATAGGCATTGAAATGGAGGAGAAAAGCATTAAGTTCTACAATGAGCTGGCGGAGAAAGCCACCGACCCCTTTGAGCTCAGGTTCTTTTTCGCACTTGCGCATGAGGAACGAGGACATTATCTCAGTCTCTGGGATTATCGTGAGTATCTTGAGGACCCGGCAGGATGGTTTGGTATGAAAGAGGGATTCAGGTTGGATGCCGGTTGAAGGCAAATGGTTAAACTATTTGGTATTTCGGCGAGTCCAAGAATGGCAGCTACTGACTGGATTATTAAAGAGGCGTTAAGGTATGCAGAGGAGAAGTGGAATGCAGAGACGCGGTACTTCTCTGTTCGTGGTAAGAAGCTCAACTTTTGTCTGCACTGCGACCACTGCATCAAAGAAGGAAGTTGCATTCACGACGATGCGATGAAAGAGGTATATTCGGGGTTCGAGTGGGCGGAAGCGGTCTTAATTGGAACGCCCGTGTATCAAGGAACACTCAGCGGTCAGGCAAAGGTGCTTCTCGACAGGATGAGAGCATTTGTAGCGAGAAATCCGCATGCGCTCCGCGAAAAAGTAGGTGCAGCAGTTGCTGATGGTGGCGACCGTATAGGCGGGCAGGAACTCGCGATCATGGCTATCACTGACTTCTATTTGATAAACGAGATGGTTCCCGTAGGAGGAGGAGCTTTCGGCGCGAACCTCGGTGCCACTTTCTGGTCGAAGGATAAAGGTGCAGAAGGCGTTAAAGAGGATGAAGAAGGTTTGAGAAGCCTTCGTAAGACGGTGGATAGACTTATGGAAGTTTGGTTTATGATGAGAGGAGATGGAAAGAATACGTTCAATCTATTGTATAGCTCCCAGAAAATACTAAATCCTAAGCACTAAATCCTAAACAAATCCAAATATCCAAACTCAAAACAAACCTTTCTTTGAGAAAGAAAGCTTTACCAAAGATAAAACTTTTTTCTAAAAAGTTTTATGCGCAAGCATTTTTAGTAAATGTTTTTGCGAAGCAAAAAGGTTTGTTTTGGTCATTTGGATTTTGATATTTGATATTGTTTAGGATTTCGGATTTAGAGTTTATGATTTATATATTGAGTAATTACAGTAATGAACATGAAGATAGCATGGGGGATAACAGGAGCCGGTGATTTTCTTAGCGAGACTGTGGCTCTGATGAAGGAACTCACAAAGAAGTACAACCTGGAGGTTCATGTCTATCTCTCTAAGGAGGCTGAGGTCGTTTTAAAATTCTACAAGCTCTTGAACGAAGTTAAAGAGCATTTTCCAAAGGTGAGTGCAGAAAAAGGACCAAATGCCCCTTTCCTATCAGGAAAAATACAGTTAGGCAACTACGATTTCGTTTTGATTGCGCCCGCTACGGCAAATACAGTGGCAAAAATCGCATACTGCATCGCAGATTCGCTGATTACTAATTCCGCGGCACAAGCCATGAAGGTGGACGTGCCCGTGTATATCTTCCCGGTGGACCAGAAAGAGTGCGAAGTAATAACAAAGCTTCCTGACGGCAGTGACTTGAAGATAAGAATTCGGAAGGAGGACGTGGAGAACGTGGAGAAGTTACGAAGAATGCGTGGTATCACGGTTTTAAGTCGAGTGGAGGAGATAGAAAAGGTGGTGAAGAAGATATGCCAAGACAGTTCGGAGGAATAACGTTACTAAAAAGTCTAAAATCGAAAACGCCATTCTAAAATTTATTGCGTCACCGAGTGCTGCCACCATTCCATAATGTACTCAGGTAGCCTGAACCCACGTTGATGCAATCGTTCCACCAAATGCAGTGGAAGAGGACTGAGCACAAACGTCGCACGCTCATAAAAAGTCGTAGGTGAGGCGTCTATTATGAAACTCGCGGACTCCCTCGACAAGGTGGATTCATTACCAACGATGGAATAGACATAGCCTCCAAATCCACTCTGCTCCTTGCACCATCCCAGAAGCGGTTCCGTCTCTCCGGACCATGAAATTAAAAACAAAATATCCCCGGCTCGATGTCTTGGTGCAAAAGGCCCGGATAAATAAGCTTCATCGCCAATGGCTCTTTTAACGTGCTGCAGTCTTATTGCAGTCATCTTCGCAACGTTCCTCGCAGGACCCAACCCACCCATTGTTATGTGGCACCGCGTCTCGAGCCTGTCAATGATATGCTCGTAATTATCCGATTTGACGAATTTACGCACAACTGTTCTTATAATCTTTGATTCATCCTCTATTTTCTCAAACGCACTCATATAATCGTTCTGCTCATTTATGGCTTCCTTTGTTTTCTGAAATAGTAGCAAAGAACCTAATTCATAAACGTCGTTCATTATGCCATGTTTGAGAAACGCATTAAAGCTATTAGACTTTTTCTCCCGCCCTTTCAGTTCGACTACGTTACCATATTCTTTCTCTCTTATCATTCCTATCGAGGAATTCCGATTTGAGACGACGGCGTCAATGGTAAATTTATCGCTTTTTTCTCGCTCGATATAATCCGCGAGTTGTTTAACCACTATTTTAGGCGTTGAGGTCTCACCACTTCCGGAATTAACAAGCAGTGCTATTCTATCATACTTTTTCGCCAATACCGGTGCTGCCTCCACGATGTCTCTGCCTGGAAAATCTATGTCCACAGTTGTTTTCACCGCTTTGTCCATTTGCCCCAGTCCTATGTACAATGCGCTTTGCGACCTCCCTTCACCCACGAGAATGATACAATCCGCGGCGTTGAGGTCATCGTAAAAAGGCTCAAACTCACTCTTATTGAGGTTACGAACGTTCTTCATTACTCCGTTGATATACCCAATCCCTTTTTTTACTTCACTTATCATAAGCTATCAAAAATTGTCCCCATCAAGTAAGGATTTATCATTGGTTTTAAACTTTTCGATTGTTTTTACTTTCTTGTAGCCGTTTTTGTTTACCGCCGAGAGCGCTGAGATGAGGTAAACGATTTTCTTAGCTCTCTGTGTTCTCTGCGGTAAATTAAAAAGTGATTCAATATGCTCTCGCAACATATACCCCCTTCGCCTTCCTCGAACAAATCATGCATTTGCCTTCGCTTTTTACTCTTTCTCCATTCTCATCCCCATATATCGCCTCGCCTAATACAGTTACCCCAAGGCGCTCCTCTACTTCCCGACCACACCTTTCGCTCTCGCACAGGAATATAGAAACGATGCCTGTTCTTCTCAGTTCTTCCAGCTCCCCTTCGCTTTTATCTTTATCTTCACCTTTACCTACACCGCTGTCCCCGCTTTTATAGACGTTAGCGAAAAAAGTTTCTTTTGCTCGCTCGTGAACGGAATCCTGGATTGCTTTTAGCGTCCCTTTCACTTCAGGCACCACATCGCCAAGAGGAACTTGCATCCTTGTGAAGTCGTCCCTCCTTACGAATTCACATCTGTTGTTTCTTACATCTCTTGGACCTATCTCTATCCTCAAAGGCACTCCTTTCATCTCCCATTTGTAATACTTCGCTCCCGGTCTTTCCTCGGAGTTATCGAAGAATACTCTTATGCCTGCTCTTTTCAATTCCTCATACGCAGCAATGCAAACTTTTTCCACTTCTGCACCCCCGCTTGAATACACAATAGGCACGATAACCACCTGTATGGGTGCGACTTCAGGGGGTAGCACCAAACCATGCTCCTCACCATGAACCGAAATCACAGCGGCAACGCACCTTTCCGAAATGCCATAGCACGTCTGATTCACGAACTTCTGCGAGCCGTCTTTATCCTCATATTTTATGTCAAAAGTTCTCGCAAAGCTCTCGCCAAGCAAATGGATGGTAGCAATCTGCATTGTCCTCCCATCTGGCATGAGCGTATCAAAAGCAATAGAATACTCCGCACCCGGGAATTTATCCCACTCCGGTCTTCTCGTGATTACGTAAGGAACGGCAAGCAGGTCGAAGAAATTTTTGTATAAAGCAACCGCCTTTTTTATTTGCTCCGCGGCATCCGCCGGGCTCGCGTGTGCCGTATGTGCCTCCTTAAAGGAAGTTATCTCACGCAGCCGAATGAGCGGTCTCGTATGCTTTGTTTCGTATCTGAAGGTGTTCACGATCTGGTATATCCGGAGCGGCAAGTCGCGATGCGACCTTATCCAGACTTTAAACACGGGGTATATCGCGGTCTCGGAGGTGGGACGAAGTGCAAGAGGGACGTCCAACTCGGTGCTTCCTCCTTTTGTAACCCAGAAGACCTCCTCTTCAAACCCTTTTATGTGCTCCTTCTCTTTCATCAACTCATCTTCCGGTATCAACAGAGGAAACAGTGCCTCTTCATGTTCCTTATCCATCAGTGATCTCAAAATCTTGTAAATAAGATTCCTCAGTTTATAGCCGTAAGGATACCACACATATACCCCCTTCACCGGATACCGCACGTCCAATATCTCCGCACGCTTCAGTATCTCGTTATACCATTCACTGAAGTTATTTCCCTTTTGCAACACGGTTTCTTCTTCTTTCATCGTATATTTTGTCTTTGTTTTTTATCTTAATTAGCTATACAGATACAAAAAAGGTATTATGTTTACCGCTGAGAACGCAGAGATGACGGGAAAAGAAGAAGTGGGAGAAGATTATGGATAATATAGGAAAATCCGTGATTATTTTATCGTTGTTGGGCGTTGGCATCTTATACGGAATATCATTAACTTCTTTTGTAGAGTCGCCTTACGTGCCTTTGGAAGCGGTTGCAGTTGGAACTCATGAAGGTGCGTTCATACGTACAAGAGGTGTTATCACCGACTTCCGCGTCACCGAATACGGAGACGTGCTCACGATAGGAGTAAACAAAACAGAGCTGCCGATATTTGTTGACTCCGCGGGTGAGGCGCTATTAAACCTGAGTTATGGCGATGAGATAGAGGTTCAAGGCAGAGTGCAGTTATACAAAGGCAGGTATGAACTCGTAGCCGCGGAAAACGGAATAAAAAAGTTGATTTATGGAAATGAAAATACTTCGTTCGTCTCGCAGATAGCAATGCGTCCGGAGGAGTATGAAGGAAGAAAGGTAAACGTTGTGGGTTATGTCGGGGACGTTTACAAGCGCGTTTTTTATCTGTGCGATGAGAAAGGCAAATATTGTATGAGGGTGAAGGTGGAAGCGGAGGCAGGAGATTCTATCATATCAGAGTTGCAAAAAGGAGATAAAATAATTGCAGAGGGCGTATTTGTATATGACCCGGAGAATACGAGGTATGAGTTGAACTTGATTTCTTTGAGGCGGTGTTAGGGACTGTCAGAAATTTATTCAGCGGACTCTGCTACCCGCAGGCACTTCTCTATCAGGATGCAACAAAATCGGCTTTCCATTGACCTCTACGGCTAAAATCATTCCCTGACTTTCAACGCCCATGAGCTTTACAGGCTTCAGATTAGCCAAAACGGGAACGAGTTCGCCAATCAAATCCTCTGGATCATAGTCTTCTGCAATCCCGGCTACCATCTGTCTCCTCTCGTTCCCGACATCTACGTCGAGTTTGATTAACTTCTTGCTTCCCTCGATTCTTTCTGCATTCTCTATCTTCCCAATCCGCAGGTCAAGTTTTGCAAACTCGCTTATCTCTATTATCTCTTTATTTACCATAATATCACCTCATCATATCGCTAAGAAAGCTTTGGTGCCATTAAAGTTTATTCTTTTAATAATGCTTAAGACCATATACTTTTAAATGAGAAGAAAGAAATGGATGAAGACATCGGTGCATAATAAAATGGAGAAGGCTCTAACAGAACCGGGCAAGAGAGTTGTTGGATTTCTAAGTAAGCAAGAGCACGTTAAGCTTGCATATCTCTTCGGCTCAGTAGCTGAAGGGAAGCAAGGGAAGTTGAGCGATGTAGATCTGGCAGTTTTTCTGGACGAATCCCTGAGCAAGAAGGAGCGGTTTAATCTACAACTGAAATTAATATCGGATTTAACGAGTATCCTAAAGACAGATAAAGTGGATTTGGTAATTATGAATGACGCCCCCCTTTCACTCAATTACGAAATAATAAAGGCAAATCATCCTTTACTTGTTAGAGATGAAGGGAAGAAGATAGATTTTGAGCATGGAATACTATCCAGATATCTCGATAGGAGGTACTATGAAAAGAGGTGGGCATCCGAGTTCTTGAAAAGGGTTGCCGAAAGAGGAATTTAGGTGAAATATGGATGAACGAAAAAGAAAAAAACACTAATCACGGGCATAACGGGACAGGACGGGAAAAACTGATACCCAGAAGGTATAGCAATGCAATCAGTATTGGTTGATGAATCAGGTAAATCAGTAATGAATGCCGCCCTAAAAAGCAGAATAATCTTATAAAAGTGAAATCAGAAAGGCAACAAAGGTTAAATTTACGTTTGTAGTCAGGATATAATAAATTTCCAAAAAACAACCCTATTAGAATTACTCCAAACCACGGGAATATCGGGAAATAGTCAACGGTATAGAAGCGCTCTGGTCTGAGTCCTAACCACATTAACCATGGAAAACCAAAAGTAAAGTTCTTCAGATATATTCCAATAGATATGAAAACGATACCGATCAACAGATTCCAGTAACGGAGTTTTAAAAATGGATATGCCAGAATAATCGAAATTCCAATAAAGTGAAGCACTCCAAATACAATAAACCCTTCTCTCAAAAAGACAAAAGTCGTTAAGGTAATAATCAAGCCCCATGAAAAGACCTTTAAACCTCTTTTGATATATTTATGGTATATTTTTCCTCCTGCATTCTGTATTTTCTTTGCTCTTGAAAAACTGAGCGTTAGTGATATACCCACCAGAAGAATAAAGATTGTGGCTGTCGTGCGTCCAAAATATAACCAGAACCCTGAACGTAAATTAAGATTGTATTCTCCGAAATAGGTCAGGTCATAAAGTATATGGAACAGTATCATCATGATTATCGCAAGTCCACGTAGAGAATCTACTTCCCAGAATCGCTTTTCTAAATTAAGATTCATTACATTAAAATACCTCGAAAAATAAGGAATATAAGTCTGGTGATGGCTCGTGTGATATGGGCATAACTCACTTCTCACTTTCTTCATCATGAAAGTAAGGATAAACAAGAGCTATTTGGAGTTGGTAAAGGGAGATATTACGGATTTGGAAGTAGATGCGATAGTAAATGCAGCGAATTCAAGTCTGAAGTTAGGAGGAGGAGTTGCGGGCGCTATAAGGAGTAAAGGCGGCAGGATAATTCAGGATGAATGCGATAAGATAGGATACTGCCCTGTGGGAGAGGCGAGGATAACAGGTGGTGGAAGTCTAAAGGCGAAATACGTGATTCATGCGGTTGGTCCCGTGTATGGAGCGGGAGAAGAGGACGAGAAATTGCGGAATGCAACACTAAACAGTTTGAAACTCGCAGAGCAATACGAGATAAGTAGTTTAGCATTTCCGGCAATATCCACCGGTATATTTGGATTCCCGAAGGATAGATGTGCGGATATTATGCTATCCGCTACGGTTGCTTATCTTAAAGGCGATACAACACTGAAAAGGGTTATTTTATGCCTTTACGATTCACTAACTTTTGATATTTTCAAAAATCACTTAAATCAAATTATTAAAAATTTTGAATTTTGAAATTAGGATTCTTGACGACTACTTTATATGATATTCTGGAAGGCAATACTTGCAACCATCGTATTTATCTACTGATGGAAAACCTCTCTGCTTTAACTCCTCTATAAGTGTTATCATTACTGGCAATAATCCCAGCGACATGAGTTCCGTGATTTCCAGGTGTTCCTATCCCCTCGCCGGAAGTATCAAATTCGTCAACAACCTTACCTGCCAGTGCAGGGTGATTTCTGTCTATGCCAGTGTCAAGAACTGCTACATTTACGCCGCTGCCCGTATAGCCCATATTCCAGACTTGAGGAGCATTTATCAGCGGAACACTTCCGTTAAGGCATGTTACCTTATCAGGTTTTTCCAGTCTTATTATTTTCACATCGTCAAGCTCTGCAATTTTTTCGATCTGTTCAATCGTTAGCTCAGCAGATAGTGCATTGGAGATCCACTGCTGCTTAATTTTCCCCTGGTTGACGCCCATGCTTACAAGCTTTTCTGCGACAGGCCTTTGGAGTTTAGAGGCTCTCTCCTTAAGATTCTCAATCATTTCCTTCTTGGACCCTTCTTTTGGAACTGCTACTCTCTGACTGTGCTCGATTGCAACAATTTTCCTAACTTTGATTTCCTCCTTCCTTTTCGCAATTTCTTCCGTCAGCCTTTTATCGAATTTTACAATTGCCATTTTTCTCACCTTCTTTCAGGTTTGGCATACATCAAACGTTGCAGTATAAAAAGCTTTCGGTCAAAAACTTCCGCTTGAAACTACGTTAATCCTTCGGCTTTCGCTTTCAGATGTTAATAAAAATGGAAGGATATACGAACTTCATATTATTTACCCTTTTGGTGATATATACGAACTTCCCCCGCATCCACTTCCCACTTTCTTCATCCATCCATATAAAATTGAAAATATTCGATTTAATCACATGAAAGTAAGGATCAACAAGAGCTATTTAGAATTAGCAGTTGGTGATATAACGGATCTGGAAGTGGATGCGATAGTGAATGCAGCGAATTCAAGTCTGAAGTTAGGAGGTGGAGTAGCGGGCGCTATAAGGAGTAAAGGCGGTAGCATAATTCAGGATGAATAGTTTAGCATTCCCGGCAATTTAGTTTATCTTTGACTTCTTCCTTTTTTGACTTCTCGACCACAACAAATATCTCCTGAATGCCTCTTTTGCTGTGCGCCAATAACTTGAATCCCGAGTGTGTTTCTCTTTGAAATCTCAATTCCGGCTGGTTTATGCGTCTCACTGAGGAATGGAATATCGAAGCAGGTATAACTTTATCCACACCTTCTATCGCGGAGATTTGTTCCAAAAGTGGCAGAACCCACTCTATAATTCCATGCTGCCTTTTTACGCCGTGCTTAACGTATCTGAACCTCGCCATTTCTATACAGATTTATCCCAACACCGTATCCTCATCAGAATAGGAAGGCGAACAGAAACATAAAAATCTTACTTTCTTAGTTGTGGAAATCCTGTGCTTCTCTTCGGGATGTATGACCACAATATCGCCCTCCGAAACATCTTTCTTCTCACCTTCAAACTCCATAACGCCCTTTCCTTCCAGAATGTAATATATCTCCTCAGAAGTCTTATGAAAATGGAGTTTTGTTTCGTTATAAACTACGGCTTCCGCCAAACTCATCCGCTCGGATTTGAACAGTTCCCTTATCTCCGAGCCATCCTTCGCTATAAAAGGGCTTTTTGATTCCCCACTCACTACTTTTATCATCCAATAACTTTTATAAATATATCATAATTTAAAAATAAGAATCAGAAATGAAAGTCGTAGTGCTATCGGATACACATGCAGAAGATCTGGCGGATTTGCCAGAACGGATTCTGGAAGACCTGGAGAAAGCGGATTTGATAATTCATGCCGGGGACTATATAAGCAAAAACCTTCTCGAGCAATTGCGGGAATTGGGTGATTTAAAGGGTGTTCACGGTAATATGGACTGCGATGAGGTAAAGAGGGAACTGCCGGATAAAGATATTTTTGAAGTTAGAGGATTTAAGATTGGCATAACTCACCCTTCAGAAGGCGGGAGTCCGGTTGGCTTAAAGAGCCGGGCGGAATCGAAATTAGGAGAATATTTAGACCTGATTATCTATGGACATTCGCATAAACCGGTGAATAAAAGAGCGGGCAATACTATTTATTTCAATCCCGGTAGTGCAACCGGAGCTTTCCCGGCAAGATACAAAACATACGGTATTTTGAGGATAGAAGATGAGATAGAAGTGGAAATTGTGAAAATTTGACCTTCGGGGAAGGTAGAGAATAATTCTACCAAATCTTCTTCGAATAACTTATATTTTCTTTTTAGGAAACAAGCTTTATATAAACTCAGGCTCTGTATTGTTAAATGCCGGGTATGTGACTTGGGGTGGCAACGACAGAAAGACATTGACGGAAAGAGAAGGGAAGATGAAAAAAGAAGATTTACGAGCATTACTTTCTGAGCAAAGATCCTTAGCGAATGAATACCATACCTCGATATGGAGGAGTGCACATTTCTTTTCCGCTTTAATTACCGCCCTTTTAGGATTAAGTGCAATACTAATCGGATCACAAGCACCAAAAATCCTTATAGTAATCTTCCCTTTCTTAGCTTTTCTACTCAGCATATTCGGAATATTGGTTTTATACAGAGGGAGTCATTATTATTTACAGGCAACCTATGCAATTTCCGTAATTCGTAATAAACTTGACATTCAGGATTCTCTTACGAAGAGCGAATTAAAGGCTTTTGGAATGGATGATTTATTATGCGATAGATTTTCTTCCGCAGAGGAATATGTGAAGAAACGAAGTATTAATTTAAGGCAATTTAGAATAAGGACTATCATTTACTGGATATACATTGTATTAGCCATACTGAGCGTACTTTTTATGGGTTATGTAATTTTTCCTTATACTTAAATAATATTTCAATAGTACCACTTAATGAGCGAATATGAACGGCTGGAAAAACAGAATACTCCGAATAGACCTTTCGGAAAGTCGGATAGATAGCTTTATTCCTGATGATTCCTTACTCAAAAATTATCTCGGTGGTCGGGGGCTTGGAGCGAAAATAGTGTATGACAATGGACATGTAGATGCCCTCGCACAGGCTAACCTGCTTGTATTTGCCGCAGGTCCATTAACGGGCACCACCACGCCAGCTTCGGGCAGAGTCTCGCTGTCCACGAAATCGCCTTTGACGGGCACGATATTCGATTCTAACTGCGGTGGTTCATTTGGTCCCGAACTGAAAAAAGCGG
>JADHYP010000013.1 GCA_016782355.1 Candidatus Syntropharchaeum sp.
AACGCAGTTAAAAGCGATGCAACGCTTCCTTTCGAATCCGCAACACCACGTCCATATATCCTGCCATCTTTAATCGCAGGCTCAAAAGGAGACGTGCTCCAGCCTTCTCCTGCGGGAACTACGTCCAAATGCGTGTATATATCTACACTTTCCTTTGCACCAAAATCTTTAGTGGCGAGAAGGTTCACTCTCTCACCGCTTAACTCCGGACTCTTTTGCCTCGCTTCATAAACGTCCGCAGGCATCTCTATCCTTTCGCATTCGAATCCCAAATCCTCAAATACGGGAATAAGCATATCCACTATCTTTCCGTAATTCTCTCCCGGGGGCACAAACGTGGGTACACTGACCAATTCCTCGAGACAATTTATAAGTTCCTTTTCTTTTCTTTCCACTGCTCTCTCCAATTTTTCTTCCATCTTTTCACTATCACACCATACCTCTATAAACTTTATGGCTAAAGAAGAAATATAAAAGGATATGCAAGAGAAATTTAGCTGCGTTGTGATTGATTGGGGGTACGCATACGACCTTTGCAGGGACGTGAGTGAAGAGATAAAGGATGCGGGATTCATGCCGGAAGTTATAATTGGCGTGGCGAGGGGAGGCTGGTTTTTAGCTCGTGTTCTTTGCGATTTCTTTCTGCTTAAGGATTTGTTCAGCTTGAAGATAGAGCACTGGGGTATAACGGCTTCAATTACAGGCGAAGCGGAGATGAAATACGGGTTTGACGATGCAGCGAAGAAGAAACTAACAGAGAAGAACGTATTAATTGCAGATGACGTGACTGACACCGGGGACAGCATAAAACTTGTCGTTGAGCATGTGGAATCACTGGGCGCAAAGGATGTAAAAACCGCAACTTTGCATCATAAAACTTCCTCTTCCTTCATTCCCGATTTCTACGGCGAGCTTATAAAAGAATGGAAATGGGTGATATATCCCTGGAGCGTCCACGAGGACGTGATGGACCTGGTGGAGAAGGTAATTGCTAAAGGTGGTAAGCGGATGGGTTTGGCTGAACTAAGAGCGTCTATGAAGGAAGAGTTTGACTTTTACGTGCCCTATCACCTTCTAAAAGGGGTTCTGGAGAATATGGAGTTTCACGGTAAGATAAAAAGTAGGGAAGAAGGAGGGAAAGGGGTGTGGCTACTGCGCTAATTCATAGTGTCTCAACGCCGAAAGACTCCAGCAGCACCTCTGTATTTATCTTCCCACTTGTAAACGTCTTCCCGCTGTTCAGTTCGTTCACCGTAATCTCTGCGGGTGCGAACATACCGGCATCTACCTTGAAGAAGTCAAAGCCCGCTTCCTTAAATGTCACATAAAACGGCTTTCCATAATCCTTTGAGTTCAGCGAAGGCACTTTCTTCACGTATCCCTTCAATTCCTCCACGTCATCGTAATCCACCGCATAATACGTGCGAGCACAGTATATGATGCAATCGTTGGTCGCGCCCATGCATTTCACATCGTCACCCACAATAGGCGAGAGCGGTATAATGCCATGCGCATGTTTTATGCTGTTTATATCGAATCCCAGGGAATCGAATTTGTGAATGCCCGTTTCTACCCCTCTTGCGGATATCTGCACGGACCCGGCAACGGAAGCTGTTGGCACAACCACGATATAAAGGTCTTCCGGATCCACATGGCACTCCCTCGCTATCTCCGCAGTCACTTCTTCATCCGGTATCTCGCTGCTTTCCAAAATTAATACCGCTTCTGTTATATCGTCTTCATACCCTATCTTCTCATACAGCTCCCTCGGTTTAAGGGAAAGTGCTCTCGCAGGTCCTGAACCCATACCAAAGAATTTCTTCACCTTTATCCGCCATCCTGCATATTGCGATGCCATGCAGGCGATTACGGGATGGTCAGTGACAACCTCTACCGCGGGCACGACCAATTTACCGAGGTCAAAGCTGCTGAATTTAATATCCGCGAGGTCAGCCATGCATATCCTCGCCACGTATAACCCCGCTTCAAATCCCCCTTCTTCTTCCACGCCTGCATCTATTATCGTTGTCCCGTTACCAAGCTCCGCTATGCCTACTTGCAACTCCTCCGAATTGTCCATCATCTCCTCAAATACATCCATTCCGTACTCATTCACGCTTAACATCATCTTCTCTCACCTTTGCTATTACATTACCATGCATCTATTTATAAGAATATGATTTGTTGCTGATTGGTATTTGTATTTATAGCTAAGGTAAAAAACAGCATCTTAAAATCCTCAACCAATACTTCCTTCATCCCGGGATTGTAAGTAGCAACTGCGGGATGATAAAGAGGTATTATTTTTTTAATGCTTGCAATCGTGCTTACATCAAATACTTTACCGTGCATTTTACTTATTTTATCCTTCTTTAGACCGAATTTATCGAAGATATAGGACAATGAAAAGTTCCCAAGTGTAGCAATAACCTCCGGTTTAATGATTTCCAATTGCGCATCCAGATAAGGTGTGCATGCTTTTATCTCCGCGGTTGCGGGATTCCTATTTCCCGGCGGCCGGCATTTCAAAACGTTGGTTATATACACTTCGTTTCTTTGCAACCCTACGGATTCCAATAACTCGTCGAGTACCTTTCCCGCTTTACCCACAAATGGTCTCCCTTTTAAATCTTCATAGTAACCCGGTGCTTCACCCACGAACATCACTTTCGCAGATAGCGAACCTTCTCCAACAACCGGGTTATTTCTCGTTTTACATAATTCGCAATGCCGACATTCCTTTATTTCCTTTTCTACGCGTTCCATTTCTTCCTCACCATACATTTGACCAAAACGTTCAAAAAACTTTTATTAAATTGACGTCTTAGATTATTTTACTTAATTAAATTAAATTAACATGATTTCAATAGAAAAAGCGTTTGAATTGGTGGAAAAGGAGATAGAAAACGACAATCTAAGGAAGCACATGCTCGCAGTTTCCAAGATAATGGATGCGCTTGCAGATAAACCGGGGATTGGAGAAGAAGATAAAGAGAAGTGGATACTTGTCGGCTTGTTACACGATTTGGATTATGAAAAGAAGAAATTCAGTGACAAGTCCTTTGCAAGGAGCATGAGCAGAGAGAATATAATGATATGTGAAGAACTCGGCTTCGAGCGAAACGAATTTTTCAAGCTCGCTTTGGAGGCTCTTCAAACGATAAGTGATGAGCTGGGGTTATAGACATATTTTTATCTCTTTACGAGTTTATCCTTTCCATTTATAATAGGGGAATCTAACTAAATACACATGAAGAACACTTCCGAGGAATGTTAAAACTTCTCTCTTTTTTCTTCTGTCATAAAACAACTCCAAATTTCGGAGTCAGCCAGCTAAAATACCCTGTATAATTTCCTCTGCCTTCTGTTCTACCGTATCCATAAGTTTTTGGAATTTCTCCTTTCCAATTTTATTTTTTATTTCTTTAATATTATTTTCTGTTTTTTCAATTTCTGGAACTCTGATTTCTCTGTATATCTTACTGGCTAACAGGTAGCAAGCCAATGCTAAATCATATTTTTCCAAATCCTCGAAAACCACGCCTAAATTATTAAGCCAGTTGCCTTCATTTCTTCTGTCCCCAATCTCCTTAGAAATAGCGAGTGCCTGCTCATAATATTCTATGGCTCGTTCCACCTGCCCCAAAGAATAGTAAGCAGTTCCAATGTTTCCGAGCCGGTTACCTTCACCTCGCCTGTCTCCAATCTCCTTAGAAATAGCGAGTGCCTGCTCATGATATTCTATGGCATGTTCCACCTGCCCCAGAGCATGGTAAGCAATTCCAAGGCTTCCGAGCAATGCACCTTCGTTTTGTCTATCGCCAATATCCTGAGCAATCTTAAGTGCTTTTTTAGAATATTCAAGCGATTTTTTATAAGAACCGATTTGATGATAGAGAATCCCAAGTGAACCCATCAGGTATCCGCTTATTTCATCCTCAGCAGAAAGCTCGGCAAGCAGTTTCTCTTTTAGCTCTATACTCCGCTTGAGCTCATCCAGTGATCTATATTCAGTTTCTAAGGCGAATTCAACCAGAGCAGGTCTGCGCTCTTCAGCCGCAGGTACTTCCATAAACTCTACCACACGGTTTCTGAACGCAAAGAAGTCAGGCGCCTCAAGGCTGATACGAGCAAGTTCCTCTTCTCTTACCCAGAATACCGCCTTGACGTGATGCTCGACAAGTTCTTCTCGCTTAAAATTTAAATACTGAAGAGCTTCGGGGAATCCTTTATCCATATTATGAACGGAAAAAACAGTGTTGCCGGAGTTTACTGACGAAAAATAGGATGGCAGGTCTTTATTGTTCCCTGCGTCAACGCTCACAACTTCGAGCCCCTGCCCAACTAACGCCCTCCTAAGTGATTTCTCTACGTCGCTTCGCAAAAATTCACTCAGATACATGGCAAAGAGAATAGAGGGTTTGTTATATTTGTATGCGCGGGTTAAGTAATTGGCAAGCCTTGAAACTCGCCCTTCAAAATTATCTTTTGCTTCCACCATGTCAGCTCTTTATTGTATGTAAAGTTTATTATTTCTTTGGTAAAGCTTCCTTTTTTAAAGAAAGGTTTTTTAACAGTTCTTCGAGCGTAGGGTGTATATCACACCAGTTTTCATCGTTCTCATACTCAAGCACGCTAAGATTATGCAATAAAGCCCCTATCTTTTCTATCCCGCGTATATCATTAGCCTTACGGATTTCTTTAAGGGTATCATAGTCTTCCGATTTTAGAATACGCTTAAAGTCGCTTCTTATTTCTCGCTCTGCCCTTTCCACATCTTCTTTTATTATACGAGTCCGTTCTTCTTCTATTGCGCGGTCTGCTGCGATTTGCATTATTCGCGCACCTTCTCTGAACACACCTCCGCTCATTTTAATGGCTAAATTAAGGGCGTCAAGTTCAATTAGCCCCTCCTTCATTCTTTTAAAAACGAACGTTTGCATCTGTTTATAGCCCGGCTCGTATATGCTGTCTCTATCCTTCTTGGCATGCAGTTTAATATTCGGTAGGAAAAACCTTGATTCCCTTATCGCAGTAAATTCCGGGGCGAAGAATATAGAAATTGGCACTGTATAAACAATATGGCATGCAGGCTGCGTAATAGCCGTATGGTTATTATAAAAGATTGCCTTTGCTTGCTCTAAACTGGGTTTATCCAGATCGTCAATAATAACAAGCACGTTCTTCTTCTCTTTGCCTTCGATATCTGCAATGATCATATTTATTTTATCAATAAGCTCAGAAAGCTTTGGTTCAATTTGTTTCCTGATAGTTTCCCTTGTAGTATGCTCAGACTTGATTCTTGCCAGTAGCGAAAGGAAAAAAGCATCAATCCCCGCTTTCATAGAGACGCTGGCAGACTTTGTTTTTTCCATCTCCTGCTCAATGCTGCTCCCCCAGTCCTCAAGTTCTTTTATTAGCTCTGGTTCCAGTTCCTTGCCCGCTTTAATATATTGGATATATAATTGCGCTCCTATCGAGAACAGAACGTCAACATAATTAAGATTGTTAACATCGCACACGTCCTTAACCGAGTACTTCACAATAAAAAATTTTTTGTTAATTTCCTCATCAACGGCAAGCCAATTAAGTTCTGTTGACTTGCCACATCCTCTATGGCCTGAAAAGAAGTACTTAGGCGGCTGTCTGTGCTGACGCAAAAGGGCTCTAATTAGCTTATTTAAAGGCTTACCTTCTCGCTCTACATGAAACGGGCAATTAGCAGGTAAGGTAAAAAACGGGTCAAAATTACTCCATGCAAGGTCGAGGTCTTCGGCAACAATAAAATCTTCTTCTGGCATCTTTATTCTTCCCAAACATTACTTAAGTTTCAGAGTAATAAAAGCTTTTCAATATTTTGAGTATATCCGAAAGGGGGCATGCAAAATAGTAGTTTAAGGAAAATCGCAACAAACGGGTCTCTCTTGAACTTATCTTCAATACTTCCTTTTTCTCCCCCTCGGCATTCTGAATGGCATTATCACTTCAGTTCATCCGTTCCACTATCTCACAAGCCTTGCATATTCTTGATGCGGAAGCCTCACCACACCGCGTACACCGCAAAAGCTTTTTCCCGGGTTGCGCGGTCGGCAAGAACCCCGATAGCCGCTCATAGCCCCGCAACAAAGAATATTTCGTCCCCGGATGTTTCATTTCACACTCGTTCAGCATTTTTTTCACCGTGAACCGAAAAGAGAGCGAGGCGTAAGGACAATGAGTTGTGATTATCGGTATTCCCGCTGCAAGAGCATACAAAGCAACTTCCTTCTCTGGAACGGCTCTTAACGGCTTAATCCTCGGAACAAACTCTTCTCTCCGCCCTCGCAGCCTTCTTAGCCGCTCTACATCGCCTCTTATATAGTTAATTAATATCGTCTGAACCTCGTCGTCCATGTTATGTCCAGTTACAACCTTCGTAGCGCCTAATTCCTTCGCTTTCCTATCCAATATCTTCCTTCTCAAGACGCCACAGAAAGTGCAAGGCGCCTGTTCGAATCCTTTCGATGCGATTTCGTCCAGCGTGAATCCAAACTCCTTCTCGAAGGAAAAGATAAAAAGCTTTACTTCTAACTCATTTGCAACCTTTTCCGCATTCTTTATTGTCAACGAACGAAAGCCGTTTATTCCTTCATCCGCTGCGATTGCAAAGAACTCCAAATCGTTACGATTATGAAAAATCTTTTTTAGCATATATAAAAGGGCTGAGCTGTCTTTTCCTCCGCTTAATGCCACTGCAATCTTATCCCCGCGCTCTACCATCAACTGCTTCCTCATCTCTTTTTTTACCTTCCTCTCCACGTCCTCAACGAAATGGTATTCGCAAAAATGCAGCCCTGAGTATTTCTGATGAATTATAGCGTGATTCTTGCATTTTCTTTTACTGCATCCCGGGGTCATGTTCATTGCTTCTAAACATTTAATAAGGAAGTGATAAAAATAAAGGATAAAAAAATGATTTTTAAAGGACAGACAAGGGATAAAAAGTGGCAGGGATGAAGGAACATAGCACAAAGGAGCTGAGATACATACAGAAATGGGTTCTCTGGAGCATAATAATCGGGGTAGTGGCGGGACTCGGTGCAATTGCTTTTTATTTATTGCTACAAACGACAACGGCATTTTTTCAGGGTTACGTTTCTGGCTACCATCCCGCGTTACCGGCTGGCGAATCAAGTATTTTGTCGTTGCCTTCAAATTCATTCCGTTTATGGGTGCTTGCATTGATTCCGGCAATTGGGGGGCTTATTGTCGGCTTGATTATCTATACTTTTGCTCCGGAAGCGGAGGGGCATGGAACAGATGCAGTGATTGATGCGTTTCACAACAAAAGAGGTGCGATAAGAAAACGAGTGCCGCTAATCAAGGCAATCGCATCAGCCATAACCATTGGCTCAGGAGGTAGTGCAGGGCGAGAGGGTCCAATTGCGCAGATAGGAGGCGGATTCGGCTCTTTCTTGGCTTCTCGTTTGAAGTTAAGCGAAAGAGAGAGGAGGGTAATGATGGTTTGTGGTGCTGCTGCGGGTATCGGAGCTATATTTAAAGCACCGCTTGGCGGAGCATTGTTTGGGATAGAAGTGCTATATAAAAGGGATTTTGAGATGGAAGCCATGGTTCCCGCGATTGTGTCTTCGGTAGTTGCATACGCAGTGTTCTGCTCTTTTCCGCATATAGGGTGGGAGCCCATATTTAAAACGTCACCCTATACATTCAATCATCCCTATGAACTGATTTTTTACGCGATATTGGGTGTCGTTTGCGCGGTCTTAGGTATTTTCTATATAAAGATGTTTTACGGGACGAGGAAGATTTTCAGGAGATTGGATATTCCGAATCATCTAAAACCCGCTGCGGGAGGAGCAATGCTTGGAATACTTGCGTTGCTAATAGGCTACTGGAAACCAGAAGCATTAGATGGCGTTCTGGGTACGGGCTATGGCTTCATTCAGTTAGCCATTAGTGGTGACTTATATGAAAAATTAGCTCCTTCAATGCTAGAAGCTTCTCTTCTTATACTTGTTATTGCCATTGCGAAGATATTTGCTACGTCGTTTACCATAGGTTCAGGGGGAAGTGGAGGAGTTTTTGCACCCTCGTTGGTTATAGGGGCTATGTTAGGAGGGTTGTTTGGCGGAATATCTCATTTTTTCTTCCCGGGGATAATAACGGAAGCAACGACGTCTGCTTTTGTGCTTGTAGGAATGGCAGCTTTTTTCGCTGGTGCGGCGAAGGTGCCTATCGCAGCAATATTAATGATTTCCGAGATGGCGGGGAGTTACAGCCTGTTAGTGCCTTTGATGCTTACATCGGTAGTTGCTTATGCCCTTTCCGGTGGATGGACGATATATGAGAAACAGGAAAAAACGAGGAAAGAATCCCCGGCACATAGTAGGGAATTCATGGTAGATATACTGGAAGGGATAAAAGTAGAGGATGCTTACACGAAGGATGTGCTGACCATTCAGGAGGATAAAACGGTGAAAGAAGCACTTTATTTTGCAGAGAGAATGGGGCACATAACCTATCCCGTGGTGGATGAGAAGGGGAAGATGGTGGGAATAACAACCGTAATGGATTTAGAAAAGGAAAGAGAGAAAGGGGTGGATTATAGGAAGATAAGGCTAATATGCACGAAGGAAGTGATAGTAGCGTATCCGGACGAGTTTTTGGAGGACGTCCTGCATAAAATGGACACATATAGTGTAGGAAGATTGCCTGTGGTAAAGAGCGGAGAAGAAGGAGAGAAAGAATTGATTGGAATAATAAGCAGAGCTGATATAATAAGGGAGCACTGCCACAGGTGGGATCTTCTCAAAGGTAGTTCTTCTTCATGAACCTGACTTTATAAGTTGGGCCAGAAAAACAGAAAGAGAAAAATTTATAAGGAACGAAATTATGCTTAAAAGAAGGGGTAGATAAAGAACTGATAGTAGTAGATAGGGCAGGACAGGATTTTGGAGAGGTGATAGAATGAACGATACCACAGCGAAATCAATTAAAAGGGCGGAGATTCCTTCTCCTCTACCCGTAGCAAAAGTAGAAGGGAAGGAAATTCCATGGGACCCTTCGCAACTGAGGAAAATCCAGGAGCACCCCTGTTTCAGTAAAAAAGCCTGTCATTTCTTCGGCAGAATGCATCTACCCGTAGCGCCGAAGTGTAATATCCAGTGTAATTACTGCATACTGAAATTCGATTGCGTGAATGAATCTCGACCGGGTGTGACGAGCAAGGTGCTAACGCCACGGGAAGCGTTGGAAAGGGTAAGGGAAGTGTTGAAAAAGGTGCATTACATCAAGGTCGTGGCAGTGGCGGGACCGGGTGAGCCACTGTTCAACGAGGAGACCTTCGAGACCTTCCGGCTCGTAAATGATGAGTTCCCACACCTGTTAAGATGCATGAGCACGAACGGTTTGCTCCTGCCAGACCGAATAGGGGACATAGCGGAATTGGGAATCAACACCATAACCGTGACGCTTAACGCAGTTGACCCTGCTATTGGCAAGGAAATCTATTCGTTTGTCAATTACCGTGGTAAAATATACAAGGGAGAGGAGGGCGCGGAGATACTGCTAAAAAAGCAGTTGGAAGGAATTCGAGAGGCGGTGAAACGGAAGATCCTGGTGAAGGTGAACACGGTTCTTATTCCTACGGTGAATGATGAGCACGTCGTTGAGATAGCGAGGGAAATAGGGGAAATGGGTGTTTACGTGCAGAACATTATTCCGCTCATCCCGCAATACAAGTTCGCACATATCACACCGCCAACGCCGGAAGAGAAGAAGGAGATGCAGGGGAAATGCCGCGAGTATCTGATGCAGATGATACACTGCCGTCAATGCCGTGCCGATGCCATAGGGAAACTCGGAAAAGACATTCAAAACTTATAAAGATGTATCTGTTATTATTCATATTATTCAATTACATTACGGTGAAGATATAAGAGAAGGAGAGGGGGAAAAGAAGAGATGACAATAAAGGAGGAGTTGCCACCTGGGGAAGTGCCGTCTGAGGAGATCCAGGAGATGAATATGCAGGTTTCCGATGCTTTTTCGGAGATGTTCAAGCCGATTATCGGTCCTTTTGGGTCCAAGATATTGATAACACAGGGCGCGACGAAGGTGGATGCTGCGGACCTCATATCCAGCAACGCATACAGCCTGATAAAGGAATTGAAATATATGCACCCCACTGCGGACATATTGATAAACGCGGGGTTAACACAGGGCGAGAAAGTAGGGGATGGCATAGCTACGGTTATGGTTCTGACGGGCGAGCTGGTGAAGAGGGGGTATGCGTTGAAGAGCGAGGGCGTGCATCAAAATACAGTGGTGAAGGGGTATGAGAAGTCGCTGGAGCTTGTGAAAGAGGTTTTAACGGAAATGGCGTCCGTGGTGGCGGTAAGAGGAAAAGGGAGCGATGAGATTTTGAGGTGCGTGGCAAAGACAGCATTAAAGAAAGGGGATTATTGTGAAGAGGATAAATTGGCGGACGTGGTAGTAGAAAGCATAAAACGGATAAGCGATAGCGATGAGCCAATAGACGTGGATGATGTAGTAATAGAGACGAAGAGTGGGAGCCGCGTGCATGAGACGGGATTTTATGAAGGCGTTGTCGTGGACCGGGAAGTTCTGGATGCGCTTCCTACGGAGATGGAGAATGCGAGAATAGCATTGCTCGATTTCCCGATAGAACACAAGGAGCCGAAGGTAAAGGGAAGGAAGGAGCTAAAGACAGGGACAGCGGCAAGAGAACGAAGCAAAGCGGGAGAAACGCTTGGCGCGCTTGATTTTCACGTAAAAATCTCAAAACCATCTCATCTCCAGGAGTTCCGGGAGACAAGAGCAAGGATTTTTGATGAAGTCGTTGAGCCAGTAATAAAATCGGGTGCAAACGTGATTTGCTGCCGGTGGGGAGTGGATGACGATGCGTTGGGTAAGTTCCGCGATGCGGGAATAATGCTGATAAAAAGGGTGAAGTTAACGGATTTGAGACGATTGGAGAAGTCCACGGGTGGAAAGATAGTGAAAGACGTGAGTGATTTGAGCGAAGAGAAATTTGGCTTTGCGGGGAAGGTGGTGCAGCGAGAGATAAGCGGAGACAAATACGTATTTTTTGAAGACTGTGTGCATAAGAAATCTGCCACGATAATTATAAGGGGCGTATCACTCAGGGTTTTAGAGGGGATGGTAGGTGAGATAAAAAGCGCTTTGCACGCCGTTGCGCAACTGGTTGAAGACGGCAGGGTGGTGCCGGGAGGAGGTGCGGTGGAATCCGAATGCGCACATCGGTTAAGAAAAGTTGCAAAAACGATACGTGGTAAGGAGCAACTGGCAATGGATGCTTTTGCTGACGCTCTGGAGTCGATACCAAAGGCAATAGCGAAGAACAGTGGAATGGACCAGATAGATACGGTTGCGAAGCTCCGGGCAGAGCATTTCGCAGGTAATAAGAATGTGGGCGTATCGGGAAGTGATAAGTGCGTGAAAGACGTGGAGAAAGAAGGAATATTAGACCCGTTGAAGGTGAAGTTACAGGCGCTTATCTCGGCTACCGAGGCGGCAACCGGGATGATGAAGATAGATGATTTGCATATTGCGAAGAGTGCGGTAGATACGGAGGCGGAGGATATCGAGACGATAATAGCGGGCAGAACAAAAGAATTGATAGAAACGGAGCGGAGACCGGAGGAGTTCAAGTCCGTTAAAGGAGGTAGGGTGAGGTATTGAAGTCTTTTCTGTATTTGGTTACCGCGGAGAGCGCAGAGAGCGCGGAGATGACGGAAAAAGGGAAGCTCAAAATTCTTTTTATGAAGGCGCTTTAGAATACTTTTGCTTCTGTAAAGTAATCAAATAAAAATACTAGCCCTCTAAACCCTCTATTATTTTATCTAAAACGGATTTTAAGTCAGCAGGTTCTGATGGATGAACGCCATTTTTGTCGTGTTTGTGATATATTGACCCCAGCCAGTATCCGAAGTCTCCTATCCCAGACATCCAAACCCTTCTTTGCCGCAAACCAATCAAAGTAGTCGTCTCTGTCATCCAACTCACCTGATTCCAGCTTATCCATGAACTCATCAGAACTCATCTCATATTTTTTTTCAAATCGCTCGCATACACTCATATACTTTTTTTTCTTATACGAGGCAATATGGGCATCCCTTGTCAGTGCTGACTTTATGATGCTACTTACCTCCTGCACCGGATACCCCTTCTTAATATCTATTTTCATCGCCATTTTGATTAGACACCTCCTTCAATCTTCATTTCGCGAAAATACTAACACTCATTTTACCACCATTTAATATATCAAAATTAGGCTATAAAAATGTTTTTTATTACGATACCTTCTGGCTGCAGTGTCGGCTTACTATTCAATTTTGAACCGCAATAGTGCTGCAATCCCACCCAGCCCGTTTAACCTCTTACCGGGCTCAAACTCACTACTGAACACCACTATTTTCCCTCTTCCACTTTCCACGTCTCTAAGCATGCTTTCTACCTGTTCTCTCCCCTTCTCCCCGCCACCTTCTTCCGTCTCTGACGCCATGAGCTTTTCATCGCTTACAAGTAATGTTTCTATCGCACCGTACCGCAAAGCATTTCTCACCTCTTCTTTTCCATACACCGCCTTTCCATCCTTTTCCTTGCTTATCTCTTCCATTAACCGGTCCAGCAGCCGGACTTCCTTTGTCAGCCGCTCCTCCTTTGTCAGCCGTTCCACAGCTCCTCGTTTCAAAACTTCTATGAACCCCGCCGTGCCGACACTCGAAACCTGCTCCGTTCTCGCTCTCTTCGCTAACTCCGAGTCCTTTTCCTTTAAGAACGAAAAGAAATCGTTCTTTACGAAACCGGGACCCGCAATGATTATTGCTGCTGCGGACGTGGAAAGAAAAGAGTTTTTCAACTGGTTTAGCGTGGCATAAAAGAAATCCGTTTTAGTTCCGTCTCCTTTGTCCATGCCTTTTCCCGAGCCATATCGTATAGAAAAAAGCTCATCCACGCCATATTGTCTTACTATACCGGCAACCGCCTCTCCTTCCTCTATGGTGACTACGATTACGTCAGGAGAAGAAACAGCTTTTTCCGCTTCTCTCAGCCGTTTTAGCTGATGTTCTTTCCACGTCTTGACGATGGAAAGCGCAACGCCGGGTTCGATGTTAAAGGTATGATAAGAGCCCAGTTCAGTATCCATTCCTTTCTCGATTACGCCTTTTATACGCAATCGGTGCGAGAATTTATGAAATTCTATGCTTTCCGCTCTTATGCCCAATCTAAGCGGTTTTTTTTCCGTCTTATCCGGTCTTACTTTATCGGTTGCCTCTTCTAATCTTCTATACGTAAGAGAATATACAAGGTCGCCCGGTTCTATCACATGCTTGAGATGCCATAAGTCGTCTAACGATTCCGGGATTAGAGAGATTTCCCCTATACGCTTTCTTTCTCCGCTCTCCTTCTCCTTTATTTTTAGCTTCTTTTTTGATACTTTCATCAAAAACCTTTTCTTAGAAAGAAAAGCTTTACCAAAAGAACATATTTATTTTTCTAAAAAGAAAAAATGGATAGAGAGAAGAGAAATTCTCGCAATAAAAGGTCCTCGGCAGTCAGGCAAGACAACTCTGCTCGAAATGCTGAAAGAGGTATTGGAGGGGAAAATTCGAGAAGAGAATATAATCTTCTTAACGTTTGAAG
>JADHYP010000014.1 GCA_016782355.1 Candidatus Syntropharchaeum sp.
TGGTGAAGAAGGGCTCAGAGATAAGAGAAAAGATGGGAATTATACGAAACTGACAGAAAGAATAAAAGATTACATTGTGTCCACTGTTAAGGAAAACAGAAGCATATCATCATCCCAAGTACAGAGTAAAATTATAAACCAGTTCGACACGAAGATTTCAGTATCCTGCTTGAATAACTTCAGGGCATCTGAATCATTAACGAGATTACCAGCCCAGAAAGAAAAGGAGTATAAACGTCAAAAATCCGGTGGATGTGAAATTCTCACGTCTTTAGCCTTTTTCACCCACATTAGCGAGCTATTCACCAGAACGATAATCGAGCGGGCGAACGAGGTTCGCCAATCACCATTATTTGAGCAGAATGAGAATATCATCCGGACATCCGCTCGCATGGGAAATTCACTAAAGAGTACAATCAATCCGTAACTTCGACCATTTTTAGTAATAGGTTTTAGCATGAGGGTTTAAGATGTCTTTTTTCGTGTATTCGTTGTTTTTCCTTACTTATTCTTGTTTGTGTGGATATTACTAAATTTAGTAATATGAAAGGTAGGAACAATAAAAAAGCTCCAGGAAAAGATAGAACACAAACTACCTGAAGAACCTATTACGAAAAGAGGTTAAAGTTACAGATAAACTATTAACACCCACACTTATCTACTGGGGTGCCATTCCTTTGCAAAATAAGTGATTATCAAATCGGCACCCGCTCTTTTTATCGCTGTTAATCCTTCCATCATAACTTCCTCTCGATTTAAATAGCCCTTCTCCGATGCCGCAGTTATCATTGCATACTCGCCGCTGACGTTATAAGCCGCAAGTGGAACGTCAAACTTCGCACGCACCTTAGAAATAATGTCGAGATAGAAAATAGCCGGTTTCACCATCACGATGTCCGCACCTTCCTTAACGTCGAGTTCCACTTCCCTGAGCGCTTCGCGTGCATTAGAAAAAGCCATTTGATAACTGCTCCGGTCTCCGAATTTATAGCCGGAGTCGGCAGCCTCGCGGAAAGGACCGTATAAAGCGGAATTGTATTTCACCGCATAAGACATAATCGCAGTGTCAGTGAAGCCCTCGTCGTCGAGTTTCTCCCTTATCGCCTTTACCATCCCGTCCATCATTCCCGAAGGCGCTACAATATCCGAACCCGCTTCCGCCTGGCTTACTGCTATTTTCCCCAGCACTTCCAGCGTAGGGTCGTTAAGCACCTCCCCATTCTCTACAAGCCCGCAATGCCCGTGACTTATATACTCGCAAAGACACAAATCGGTAATAATTACAACGTCCTCCACTTCCTTCTTTACCATTCTAACCGCTCGTTGTATTACTCCTTCGTTATTGAATGCTTCACTTCCTTTTTCATCCTTCCTCGCCGGGATTCCGAACAACAGCACCGATTTTATGCCCAGCGAATGTGCTTCTGAAACCTCTTTTACTGCTCCTTCTATCGAAAATCTAAACTGCCCTGGCATGGAATCAATCGGTTTTTTATTCTCGCCTTCTACGTTCTCGTCAATAAACAGCGGGAGAATCAGGTCGTCTGTGGAAAGCCGTGTTTCTCGTATTAGTTTTAGCTTTCTCAAACGTCTCATTCTAACTGCCGGGAACATTTTCATGTTTCACCTCTGTTGACTAATTCGTTGTTTTCGGGGACTGAATCTATCACACTAAAATTTTCTATTTCGTCAAATTTGGATATTAGCCTCTTAAATGCTCCATCATGAGTCATTATTTCATTCACATCCCTCATAACCATCGTAGCCAATCATTACATCTTCCAAATGCTTTTTATCTCTTCTGGAGAGATTGTTTTGTTTCCGCTTTTTAGTTTTCCTTCCATTCTCCCAATGAACTCTTCTGGGCTGATTAAAGGCAAAAGCGTTATCTTTTTACCTTCTGTCTTAACTTCAAATTCCTCTCCTGATTTCAGGCGTAGTTCTTTTCTTATCCTTTCTGGAATTTGAATTCTCCCCTTTTCATCTATGAGTGTTGTAGCCATATTAAAAAAGATGTATTTGTCACCTTAAAAAGTTTTTGTTTGACATTGTCAGATTAACCGCAGAGTTCACGGAGAACGCAGAGGATGTATTTAGAGGTTTAGAGGTTTAGAGGTTTAGTCTAAATCGCTAACGAGCCAAGCCGCTGAACCGCTTAAAATTGGAGGTTTAGCTAACGAGCTGAACCGCTAATAAACTGAACCGCTAATTCCGCATTCTCTGCGGTAAATTTGAAATGTGACAAAGTCAAGATAATCCCCTCAGTTCTTTTACACAATCCCCAACTTCGCATGGCTCCTTCAGTCCGAGTCCGACTCCGAGCCCGATGTCCGTGACTCCTCCAACTCCTTCTCAAACTCATCCATGAGAAAATCTATAAAATCACTGTTGTTATTCTCATCATTATCGCTCTCACCCTCACCTGAGCCCCTACCACGCATTTCAACGTATCTTCTGAGTATCCTGGTTGGCGTATGAAGTGTTTTAGATAAAACGGCATGCGAGAAATCGTCCAATACCTCTTTCGGGTCTCTCCCTTTCTCCATATAGCTAATCGCCCTCTTTTTCTCCTCTTCCCTTACTCGAGAACCATGTTCATAAATCATTGCGATAACCCTTTCAACCTCTTTACGCTTTAAAATGTTTTTAAACAGTTCTATCTCTTCCTCTATTATTATCTCAACTTTATCAACCTCGGAAAGCCGCCTTTTCAGGTTCTCCTCACTTATCTCGTATAAACTGTCCAGGTTATACAACTCTATCCCTTCTATCTCGCCTACGCGCTCCTCCACGTCCTTCGGATTCGCAATGTCTATAATGAGAAGGTCGTTATCATTTCTACGATGTTCCATTACGCGTTTCATCAAATTACAATCTAAGATATAATGAGGCGCAGACGTAGTGCTTATGGCAACGTCACAAACGGAGAGACACCGCTCACTTTCATCCAGTTTAGCCGCCTTACCGTCAACCTCTTCTGCAAGCTTCTTCGCTCTTTCATACGTCCGGTTGGCAATGAACATGGCTTTAAGTTTTTTTTCTGAAATAGCTCTCGCAACCATCGTCCCCATTTCTCCCGCACCAATTACGAGAATGCTTTTTCCTCCCAACCCCCCGGTTATGTCTTCTGCAAGCTCAACCGCGGCAGACCCGATAGAAACAGACCCTTCGTTTATTCTCGTCTCTCTTCTCGCTCTCTTCGCCACTTTTATCGCTCTGTCGAACGCCATGTCCAGAAGACTGCCTATTGTCCCTTCTTTCTTGCTTTCCAGATAGCACTTCTTTATCTGCCCCAGAATCTGGTCCTCTCCCACTATCATCGCTTCGAGCCCACATGCGACCCGCATAAGATGCTCTAATGCGTCTTTACCCACGAAAATACCGCTTTTTTTCAATTTTAGTCGGTTAACGGCGTCTTCTAAAACCGCTCCCGCGTGCTCCGAACTGATATACGCTTCCACACGATTACAGGTCTTTATAACCGCATAACCGTTCACGCGCGGGTCTTCTGCGAATATTTCCGGATTCAATCGCTCTGCTACCTCCTCAAGTTCCTCGACACTACACTTTTTATGCGAAAACCATAAAGACCCGATTTTATGCATATCTATCACCTACAATCTTGACGATAAGTTCTTCTGCAACCTCAACGGGTGCGTCAAGAGCAGCCCAGCATTCCGGGTCGCTCAAAACGCCGTTCAGAATCTCGCTCCTTCTCTTCTCTTCCTTAAACTTCTCTTTTAAGTATCCCCTGAGGTGTGACTGAATCAGCAGCATCTTTTCCTCTTTATCCCCAATGAGCGCCGAAATCTTTATTCTCATGTATCTCGCCATTGCAGGCCCTTTACCCGCTGTGGAGACGGAAATCAGAAATCCACCCTTGTTTACTACTGCGGACATAAACGCATCCCCCTCATCCCGGTAATTAACAAGCACGTCAAACTTCGCCGCCTCTTTTAAAATACGAGTGTTTAGCGTTTCGTCATCTGTGCATATAAGGATTAAAAAAGCGCCTTTTATTAGTTCTTCAAGATTCTGGTTCCACAAATCACACCGGAAACACTCAATTCCTCCCTCCTCCCTCAGCTCTTCTATGCGTGGTGTAAAATCATTACTGTAAACTTCCACTTTCACCTTCTCCCCTCCAGCTCCGTCCGTATCAAGAATCTGGCATATTTTCCTCTCCGCAACTCCACCTCCGCCAAACACCACTATTCTTTTACCTGAGACGTTAACGTATAGAGGAAGCATGGTATCTTTTTCTTTTAATAAAATAGTCTTTTCTCAATTTTAAAGTTTTCGGTTTTCGCGTATATTTTGTCAACGAGTTCCTGTGAAATCAAAGACCCGTTGGTCGTACTTCAGTATATAACCCTATCAAGCGAATCTTCCCTCCGTGCGTCTTTTATCTCTCTTGATATTCGCCTACCGGTGCTCATTGGCTCGTTATAGAGTAGCTGAGAGTAAGGGGAACCATTAATGTAGAGATTGGTACCGGCAACAATTCTGGCGGAGATTTCGAAAGCTATAAATTCCAGATTCTCGGTGCAGATGGTTTCTATACAGAATGGCCCTATCAGACCGGGACTGAACAGCTCCTGGGATGCCTTGACCACGCTCTGACCCATCTTCAGGATCGGGTTCAGAAGTGACTCCCTCGCTACCACCGGAATATTTCCTGTAACTACAAAGGAAGGTTCCGGAGTGCCGTCCTGTAAAATATGAGGTAGCCTTGAGAGTCCATCAACGTTGGATTCATAGCGGATGTCCATGCTGAGAAGCTCCAGCCGTTTTTTCAGCGGTGAATAGAAATAATGAGGATAGAACCGGGTTCCTATTATGAACTCCTGGATGGTGAAGCTCTCCTTGTCTCTCAGCCCCGATTTTTTTAGCTTTCGCTCAAACTCTTCAGGATTGCTTGCGAGGAAATACCCCCTCCCGCCCTTAGCACCCGGGAATTTTACCATGACTAATCTATCTATATCTCCGGGGTCTTTTAATTCCTCAGGTAGCCTTAAATCGGCGTGCTCCATCCATTCACGCTCCTTTTCACGGTCCGATTCCCACTCCAGGACCATTCTGTTCCCGAGCATTGGCACAAGGAGTTCATTCTCAATCCGTTTTGGCGAAAGATATTCCACAAAGGAACCGTGCGGGATAAGGAGGACGTTTCTTTCTATCAGTTTCTCCAGGAACTTCTTATCCATGAATTGTTCGTAATTTTCAATAATCAGGAGTTCATCAGCCACTCCGAACTGCTGATAGACCTCTTCAGCGCCTCTTTTACATATCACCAGACTTTTGAACCCCTCATCTCTTGCTCCTTTAAGTATCTGGAGTGCAGTATGACTCCCCATGGTGGCGATGGTTATCTCATCCCTGGCATAGCCGTCCAAAATGTGATGAATTTCTCTTTTATCTATCATTTATTCCATTGTACATAAAGTATAGCTTCTTTCTATTTAAGACACAGATTTACACTGATTTACGCAGATTTATTTTAGCTTAACCGTGTTGATTCTTATCATCTGTGTTAATCTGCGTTAATCTGCGTCCATAATTTATTTTCTGTTTTCTTGTTTTATGTAACCGTCTCTTCCAATCTGTTCAGTTGAATGGCTTTTCTGAGTTCCATAGCCACCCTCTTCCCTACCGAAAGCGACTCCTCGTAGCGGTATCCCGAATAGGGCGTAAAACGTGTTCCGGGAGAGCCCTGCACTCGCATGGAGATGTCAAAAACTACGGCTTTCTCTTTTGGAGGACCGGGAATGAAAGTGGACTGTAATGCAAAAGGACCTATAATTCCCGGCGGATACTCTTCCTTAGCAACGGTGACAAATTTCTCCCCGAGCTCGAATATCTGCTCTAAAAGTGATTCCTTTACCGTGCATGCTATATGTCCGGCTTCGATGGCTTTGACGTCTATGTACTTCAAGGCTTCTAACTGCTGTGACGCCGGAAGGCGAAGTATGCCGTCCAGATTTGTCTGTCTCCGCGTATCGATCCCCAGCAGTTCCAGCCGCTCATCTAAGAGTGAGTAGAAGTAATTGAAGTTAGACTGCGCACCCATAACGAACTCCTCGATGACCGCTTTCTTCAACCCTTCTTCCGTTATTTTACCATCACGAAGCATCTGCTCGGAATTCCTGTAGAACTCCGCGGTAGAAGAGGCGAAGAAGAACGCACGTTCGTATTTCCGCTGGGCTTCCGGTGCTTTAACCAGAACCAGGCGGTCTATTTCTTCAGCGCTTTTGTATATCCGGGGATAGGGAATCCCTCCTTTTTCCATCAGGTAATACTGGTTCCTCTCTGCATCTCGTTCCTCTGCCCGAAGCATACTTCTCGACCCGAATAGGGGTAGAAGAAAATCATCTTCGATACGGTCAAAGCCCACATAGACCTCAAAGGAGCGGTGAGGGATGAAAATAACGTTATTCTCACGCATCTGTCTCAGCACGCTCTCTTCGGTTATATCAGAAAATTTATCAAGCACGATGGTCTGGTCCACAATTCCGCAGGAATTTTCCGCACGATAGTAGCGGTCATAAGTCTTCTCCCTGCCCTTCTGGCACACCACCAGCGTTCTGAAGCCCACGTCCTTCGCTCCTCGACATATATCCAGTGCGGAATGTGACCCAAGGACACCTATAATCACTTTATCAAGCTCATATCCATCCAGAAGTTCTTTTATCTCGTTTCTGCCTATCATTTTTTTCTACCCCTTGCATATAATTGAATGATATTAATTTTTTAGTAACTTTTATTTACTTATTGTGTTAGCAAAGCGGGGGTAGCCGAGCATGGACAAAGGCGCAGGACTTAAGATCCTGTTCCGTAGGGATACGAGGGTTCGAATCCCTCCCCCCGCATCCCCTTCCTTGCACCTTAATTTTAATTCATTCTCCTGGCATTGCGTCTTTTACACGGTCCAGTAATATGTCCACAATCCGTTCATCCACTCCTATTGGCTTCCCGTAAACTATGTTCACGTCTCGCCCTATCTCTTCCCATGCACCCTCGAAGGCGGCTTTCAGCTTCTCCGGAATGTCCTCTGTCGTATGCGCCCCGTCCGCCAGAAAAACGGGCAGCGCCACTATATTCTTCATCCCATCTTTTGCAAGATTTCTCAACGTCTCTTCAATGCTCGGCGAGTCCAATTGCATAAAAGCAACCCTTACCTCTCTAAATATCTCCCGCATCTCTATTCTCCTTCTCAACTCTTCCAGCACGCCCTTTCCATACGGCAGTTTGCTACCATGTCCTATCAAAACGACAGCAGTGTCTTCTTCACTTTCTCCTACGGCTCTATTTTCCTCTATTGCCATTTTCTTCACCCACTTTATATTCTGTTATTAATGCTTCTGTCATTAAACCAATTCAACCCCACTTAAATAATTTGCGATTTTTTCTGACCTTCCAAAAATGAGATAAAGCAAACAAAACATAGCTAATTACTACGACTGAAAATCCTTGAAATAATTCCGGAGAACAACGAATAGAATAACCGATATGATGCTGACCGAACTGCCAAAGAAGAATGTCAAACAGTGCGAGGGCGTTATAGACCACAGAAATCCGGCGATTAAACTTGCTGGTAAAGCAATTATGCCTATCAAGGTATGAAAAGTGCCCAAAGCGGTTGCCCTTAAATCTTCCGTGGACAGGTCGGAAACAAAAGCCCTCTGGTTCCCTTCCACCATCGCGTAAACCACGCCATAAAGTGGGAATAAAACCAAAAATGCGGCGAGTGAATCGGAAAAAGCAAATCCGAGACAGGTTAACGAAAACAGGAAGTAGCCAAAAGTAAGCACTTTCCACTTCCCTATTCTGTCTGACAGCGTGCCAAAAGGAATGGCAAGCACGGCGTAAAAGGAGTTAAAAAGGACATATAAAAGGATAACGAGGGCGATTGACTCCTTCTCCCCTATATGGGCAAAAGCATCCAGTGCCTTCAATATGAAGAACATGTAGGTGAAATTGGCTAATGCGAATACGGTAGCCACCGTGATGAACAACTTAAGTGGCGCCGGCAGTTTTTTCAGGCTTATCTGCAAACTTATCTCCTGCGGGTCCCTTTTGCCTTCTTTTACAAAATATAGCGGGACTAAAGAGAAAAAAGCAACTATCGCTGCTATAAGTATAATTAACTTATAAAATGCGATTTGGTCGAGGTCGAACCATAAAAAATAAAGTAAAAGCAAAACGACTACCGAGCCTGCAATTGCACCCGCAGTGTCGAGTGCCCGGTGAATTCCAAATCCCTTTCCTCTCGCTTCAGGCATGGAATCCGCGATAATTGCATCTCTTGGCGCGGTTCTCAAGCCTTTCCCCACGCGTTCAAAACTGGTGAAGATTAATATGTGCAGCCATATCCTTGAGAAAGACAGGAGCAATTTGAATGTGGCGGAAGTCAGATAGCCAGAAGAGACCAATATTTTCCTTCTTCCTATTCTGTCAGACCAGTATCCCGAAAGAACCTTTAAGATACTCGATATGCTGTCCTGCAATCCACCGATTAACCCCACAATCAAACCTGCACCGCCTAAAGCAGTAATGAACATCGGTAGAATCGGGATTATCATCTCACTGCTTAAATCGTTCAGGAAACTGACTACGCCCAATAAAAGTATATTCGCACTTATTCCTTTCCGGTATTTGTTCTTGTTCATTACACTTTTTCTTTTTAAATAAAACCAAAAAGTTTATCTTAACGCAAGACTACTGTCCAGTATGTTAAATACAGAACACGTATGTTTAAAATAAAAAGGGGTGAAAAAACATGTTTGACGAACCTGTAATAGAGATAAGCACGAGAGAAGTAATTGCTATAACGCCGGATACTTCGATAACGAAGGCTATTGGCATTATGGAAAAGAACAAGTTTCACAATCTGGTCGTGCTTGATAGTGCTGAGATATACCTGGTAAATATACAAGACCTGCTCATTGCATCCAATCCGGAATCGAACGTGGATGAATTCATGTTTAAACCGCACGGCATACATAGAGATACGCCAACTATTGACGCAATATGTGAGCTGATGGATAGCGGTCAGAGAGCGGCTCCAATACTTGCTGACAATGGCACACTTGTAGGAATCGTCACGGACTATGACGTCATGAGAAGAGGGTCGAAATCGCATGTCTTAAAAGATACTAAGGTTACAAGGGTAATGACCAGAAACCCGGTATGCGTAGAAAAGAGCGGCAGCATTGGAAAAGCGAGAAGCATAATGCGAAAAAGCAACGTAGGGCGAGTTCTTGTGGTTGACGTGGCGGATAAATTAATTGGCATAGTTACCGGGGGAGACATTTTAAAAAAGATTTACAAACCGGAAAGAAAGATGACCGTGGGAGAGGTGAAAGGAGAGCGGGTTACGAGAATGGAGCAGCCAGTCTCGCTTATCATGAGTTCGCCGGTGATAACCGCCGGCGTAGATGCACATCTCGCAGAGGTAGCGAATTTGATGCAAACTTACGATATACGGGGTGTGCCTGTTGAAAGAGAGGGGGTTCCAGGAGGAATCGTAACGATACAGGACATAATGAAGTATCTGAGAGAGTTTAAAGAAGAGGCAATGGTTAACGTAGAAATCCAGGGAGCTCTCGATGAGGAATATAAGGAACTCGCAGAGCGAATCATCGAAACAGAGGTAAGGAAAATCGCAAAATTCGCTAAGAGGGTGCACTGGATAAAAATAGTGATAAAAAAGGAGCGGGACCGCGGCGGAGGTTCGTATTATAAAATCGGTGCGCATGTAAAAACACAGGATAAATTGTATGTTGGCTATGGCGAGCCGGGAGGCACGCAAACAATGATAGCAAAGAGAGGCAGGGGTGACGTAGAAATGAAGGCGGGAAAGAGAAGATGGGACTTTATTGCGGTGCTGAAGGATGCTTTGCTATCGGTTGAGGGGCAGATAGAGGAAGACAAGAAAAGAAGGCTGAAAAAATAATTTGACCGAAGATTATTTTGGAATAATTATCGATAAAACATTAGTAGGGATAGGGATTTTAAAGAAGTAGCTAAGAGAGAGGGATTAAAAGTTTATTATATACCAACTCAGGATGTTATACTTGGTCGTAGAGTTTCCGCGCTTTTTCGAGGTCGCCATTAGCTTCTTTTAAACATTCTTCCCAACATTCTTTTGCATTTTTAATCGATTCTTCCGTTTTTTTAGAGTCAATAGTGCTAAAAGCCAACTCTAAAGTATTGGTCAATTCCATAAATTCTTGTTCTTCTTCAGTTAATGGAGTAGTAATCTTGACCCCCTTTGATACCCCTTCAAATACATCAATCAGTATCTGAGATATAAACGTCCCTCCCGCAATATCTCCAACAGACGAAGGTAAATTTATCTCAGCATGTCTATTTTCTACGGGTTTTACTATATCAGATATCCTGCCGGGAGGTACATTTCTGAGATCAAGAACTGGGATTTCCACATTTTTCATTTTCATTTTTTATTACACAGTCCAAACTTTTTTAGATATTCCCATGCCTCTTCACAGATTCCTCTACTAAAATGTGGATCTTTATCCATAACTTTATTGATTATTCTTTCTTTCTCTTCAGTTGGATATAGTTTCTTTAAAAAATGAAGTGAAGCTAATATTTCTAACCAATCCGCATCATTTTTTCTTGTACCCAGAAAAAAATGAAATTCTCTAAAAAGTACTTCATCTTCATCTTCGATAAATCTTACCGGTGGCACTTCTTGATATTTATCTATTAAAGCAAATCCATCTCTTGTCAATTGTGTAGAATAAGGACCATGAATGTACCATGAAAAATAATATCCTAAGTATAGTCCAAAAGCTTGTAAAAGATAGACTGTCTTTTGAAATATAAGCCTATCGTCAAAAGAAGACTCAAATAATTCAGGATTGAAAATACCTATTCTCTTTAACAATCCACCAAGTTCTTCTACTTTTGTCATCTATAATCTTTCTCCTTTTAGCCTCCTCGCTCTACTTCCACGGGACAAAGTTAACAGTAATTCCGAAATTGTATATTATTTATATATAAAGCTTTATATATTTTTCCCTTTGCGAAAATAAAATTACAAATACCAATTAGAGTGAAATCGAAGCGCTAAAATCGAAAGCAATTAAATATCAACGTCCACCACATCCAGCTCCTTCACTTCCGCTTCGGTTCCGAGCAACGCGCTTAAACTCGGCTTCGTTCTTCCTCCGTCTCCTGAGACCAACTCCTTTATATACAAACCGCCATCGCATTTTATTTCTATCGAGGAAATTGGCGCATCA
Source organism: Candidatus Syntropharchaeum sp. (assembly GCA_016782355.1). Lineage (GTDB taxonomy): Archaea > Halobacteriota > Syntropharchaeia > Alkanophagales > Methanospirareceae > WJOV01. Next base: position 11,271 of record JADHYP010000014.1, read on the forward strand.
AAAGCGACCAATCTTGCACTATGCACTTTTCTTTTCCTTACCAAATCAGCCCTTCTGTGCAATACGCGCGTTGGTGTCCTCTGTTCTATCACAGCACCACTTAGCTTAGTTACGGCATCTCGTAAATCCGCTTCTTTTAGCCCCGTCTTTAGCTCCACTTCGACACCGTAAGTCTTATCCGCCTTCGCATTTTTTATCTTCGCTACCATTTCTTTTTTCACGTATTGAAGACCCATTACTTCCAGTTTACCTTCATTCTCTTCTTTCACTTTTTCCGCTAACATCCGCAAATCCACTTTCCTCCGTCCCGGCTCCTTTATCTCGACCACAAACGGGCGACCGGAACCGAGCATTCGAGCATCTATGTCCTCTCTGCCGCATCCATGCAATATCATGTCTTCACCATTGAACTCCGCCAATATCGAGCCGCTTATCAGCTCCTCTACGGATTCCGCATACATCTTCCCGGTGAAATTGCACCGCTCGCAGCCTCTCCCCCGGCACTCGCGGCAGAACCATCTCGTTTGTGGTATCCCTCTCTTGAACTTCCGGTATCTACCGCAAATGAAAACCGAGTTTACCTGCAACTCCACCTTTTCCGTCCACAAATTTAAAATTACTACGAGGTCAGGTCTTTCAAAATCGGCTATTTTCACTGTTTCATGCTCTATTCGCTTCCCTACTTCTCTATTCAACTCCGCCTTCAACGGCTCGGCATAAGAAGCACCTGCAATTTCCCATAACAGCTCCTCGTTCTCCAGAAGCATCCCGCTTACTTTTGTGCCCACCAGGAAGGAATCGAATTCGTATTCCTTCACCTTTTCCAATGCCTTTGATGTCCACGCTTCTAAATTATCAAATATGCTATTGCATACCCAGCATTTACCTTCTTTTAGCGCCTCCCCTTTCGTTCTCAAAACTTCTTTCAGTATCTCCCCCCTTTTTTCGTTTGATACTCCGGAAGAAATCTTTGCAAATTGTCTGCCAAGGCAATTGTCGCAGATAGGTCCTTCTTCCGTTATTTTTCGTGCGGTTTCTATTACTACATCCGCTCTTAACTCGCCAAAGTTCTCCGCTCTCATTTTTATAAGATACATATTTTCTCTATCCGTTCATTTAATTTTCATGCGTTGTAAATAAAAATTACGATATATGGAGAAGGGCACGAAAAACCATCATAATGGATATTTAAAGATTTAGAGCTTTTATATCAATTGAAACTTATTTTTAACTGATGAAAAAGCTTTTATAGAGTAAAGAAGAATTTAAATATGGTGTAGCATCTATCCCCTTGTGCTATGCCGTGGTATCATAGGTGAGAAAGATGTCAAAGAAGAGAAGAACGAAGATAGAAGTAATAAGAGACGTGCTTGAGATAGTCAGAAAGAGCGAGGAAGTAAAAAAGACGGAAATCGTATATGGTGCGAATTTAAATTTCGAGCGCGCATCAAAGATAATAAAATGGCTAATAGCGGGGGGGTTTATAGAGTTAAACGCAGATAAATACAAAATAACAGAGAAGGGAGAGGATATTTTAAGAGAACTCGAAAAGGTCGCAACTTTATTCAAGCCTTAGCTTAACGCAGATATATCTTACCTAAGGTTCTAACTTTTGATTCTAACCAGCTACTGCGGTTTCTTATGAGCGCTTTCTCAATCTATTACTTAGTGCCGGAGAGGAAATGAGAGTGATAGAGTGGCTGTGTGGAATATGGGCGCTTGGGTTGGGTGCTCGAATGACATTAGAGCTGGTGTTATGTGATGGTTGGATACACGTTCCAAAA
>JADHYP010000015.1 GCA_016782355.1 Candidatus Syntropharchaeum sp.
AATGGTCTCTACTGTAGGATCAATCCCTTTTTCAGCATTTACAGCCATATATCATCTCACCAGGTAAAATAATCGTTTTTATAATATACAAAAGCACCAATAGTTGAAATGATCAATTCCTTATCCGAACACACATGGATACCTCGCTAATGCAGACAAGATCTATTATCGGGCTGATAAAAGGAGCGAAGAATTCTGTTTATGTCGAGCAGCTTTACATCTATAAGAACTGGGGGTCTTATGCAGACCAAAAACCAAATCCCTTCTTAGAGGCTGTAATCAACGCATCAAGGCGAGGATGTGAAGTAAAGATATTGCTGAACCCAACGTATAGTTTTGAAGTTAACAAAGCTACCATTTTCGTAAACTTAAGCTAAATGCCGACATAGCATGTAGTTTTTAGAAAAAATATAATTAATACACTTTCATGCCTATTTATTAATATTTAATAAGTAACAACTACGTTAATCCTGACTTTCGGTGAATTGAAACGAACATCCTTTTTATCGTTTGTGTGAAATTATCCAGCTCGCGATTAAATGATAGACGTTTGGTAATGCATGGTCGTGCTAGCTCTTGGTTTACATACTTGCGTTTTACTTAAAAGCGAAGCTTATATAATGATAAAGGTGAAACAAGACAATATGGGTGTAAAAGAAGACTTCAATGACTTTTCGACAATATTATCGGAAGAGGAGATTGTGGAACTGGCGAAAGAATATGGCGTGGAAGATAAGCGGAAGAGGAAATTACCTGTTGTCCTTTTTTTTGGTTAATGATCCTATCCGCGATAGAAGCGACTCCGCGGGGCTGCCTGTCAAAACTGGTAGCCTTTTTCACAGCGACATTCCCCCTCATTTGCCCTGGTGATCAGGTAATAGGGATTAGTCGAATGGCGATCAGCACGAAGCTGTCGCGCACCAACTGGATGTTTTTCAGGGGCGTGTATAACAAGCTGCTCAAGTGCCATATCAACTCGCTCAAGCCCGATGAGAGAATATTCTTCTCACGATTCAAAGACTGCTTCGCTGCGGATGGGAGCATTATTCGGCTCAATAAAACGCTTGAAAAGGTGTTTGAGAGCACGTGTAAGTCCCAAGCCGCTCTAAAGTTGAACGTCAAGTTTTCAATAGTGAACCTGGCGGTCACTAAGCTGCAAGTCACAGAAGGTAAAAGGCATGACAGCAAGTTCAGATTTATCACGAAAGCCTCCAATATCCTTTATCTCTTCGATTTAGGATACTGGAGTTTCACAAGGTTTAAGAAAATCGTTGAAGCAAAGAGCAAACAGTCACAATTTAAGACAGAATTGCGGCTCGTCGGGATATTGCACGAAGGAGATAAAAGCGATGTATTCCTATTTGTGGTCTGTTTAAGGAGTGTTTAAATACGCTTTTAATGCGGTTACTCGTTACTCATCTATTGGATATGAAAAAAATAAAAAAAATTGTGATTATTTAAGATTGGAAATTATATGACCTCGCGTGTTAGCTCCGCCAACTTTGGTCTGGCGAGGTCTTTAAGTTTACGGAAATGGTCTTTTGATATATAAATTTATTGTTTAGCTCCTTTTATAACCACAGATTACACAGATTCTCACGAGAAATTGTGAAGATGCAAGAAGTCAGAGAACAGAATTCAGAAATTACTTAGAATTCAAAAAATTCAAAAATTCAGGCAATTTCTGAGCTTCCGGCAATTTTCGAACTCTGTTTTCTGTATTCTATTCTCTGATTTCTCGCTTGTTCGTTTCATCCATCCTACCATCCAAGTTATCTATCCTCCTGTTCGTCTCGTCAAGCCTCCTGTTCCTCTCTTCCCTAAAGTCATCTATCCTGTTATCCATTGATGGTCACGTTAACAATTTTGGATTGCAGGTGTATATATCAACCAAGCTCTTCCCTTTCATCTAACTGCTTCTCAATATTTATGGGTGGGGTTTTAACACAGCCTATCAAATCCTCCACAGGGTCTGTCTTTTGCGTTATTATCAATCCAAACCTTTCTATGCGAGCAATGAGTTTTGTTTCTGGCGTAAATCGCTCGATAAACTCCTTTGGAAGCTTTATGCGTCCATCCTCTATTTCCACTTCCTCGATTTTGTTCATTTTTTTAATTGTATATAAAGTCTAATATTTAAGACACGGATTTTTTCTTCTGTGTTAATCTGCGTTAATCTGTGTCTATAATTTATTTTTTCTTGACTTCTTCTTCGCCTTCCTTCTCCCCGTCGGCGGCGCCCCTTTTCGGATGCCTTATAAGGTAACCGTAAAGAAGAGGGGGGTGACACGAAAAAAAGAAACGAACACCTGTTTCGGACACCCCATACTGTAACCGTCTATGGTGAAAAATTATGGTTCTCATTTTTATTTTAGTTTCAACTATTCTAAACAAAATTGTCTATATAGTGCAATAGAAATAAGAGACTATTATAAGCATTCATTAGCCGAGTGAAAGGATAATTTCAATTGAAATTTGATTTGAAGAAATAGAAAAGCTTTTATAGTGATATGAAGATTGTATTATTGCGGTATGGAGAAATAGGAAATAACCGAAAACCTTTTATATAGAATCTTTTTTTGTATGTATGTGGAAGAAAAGAAAAGAAAAAATAAATGTTTAGGGGGTGAAAAGGAAAGAAGAAAAAAATGAACGGAAATGGAAATAAAATGGTTCTGATGACGATTGCAGCGGTTGCAGTCGGCATTTTTGCGCTTCCGAGCACCGTGTCGCTGTTCACCGGACAGCATAACTGGTATAGTATAGGTGGTGGTGCGAATGAACTGCCATGTATCAAGTGTCACGCCGATGTGTATGAAGAGTTTTTGAGGACCGATGCACATAGCACATTAGACAACTCATCGAATGGTCGTCCAAGTGAGGCTTGTTATAAATGTCATAGAACAAACAAGAGCATAACGTATGCAAGAGGAAATGTCAGTGGTGGTACGTGGCAAATTGGTGAAGAAGCACATGCAGCTTCTACGGTCGCCTGCATGCTTTGTCATCAGGATAATAATAGCGCTTGGACAGACGTTGATACACCCTTCGCCGGTGGATTCGGGAACATGAGTTACAAATCGCCATTTAACTACACCAATCCAGATGTTACAGACGCTGGTACAGCTGCAGCACACGATGAGTTCATCAAGGGTGCCATTAACAACTCTTTGATGGAAGATGCGAACGAAGCATGCATCGCATGTCATACGCATATACCGGTAAAGATAAACTGGAAGCATGCATACAATATCGAGTTCAACGCAACCTACAATGAAAGCATAGTGTTCCCGCCAACGCACTTCAATACCTCTGACTACAAGGCTAACGGCACTGCTCCCAACATAGAGTCGTATGGTAATCACAGCGGAGGGGCGAACGTCAGTCACTGGCCGACGACAGGCAACGTTACTTACTGGGGATAAGCGATGAGTAAATTACCGCGAGCACGCGCGATGCCAGGAAACTGCGAAAACATAGGACAAGAACATAAAACCGTAAAGGGGTTATTTTTTCCCCTTTCTTTTTTTTATAGATGCAGGATGCAAGATACAGGAAATCAGAGGTATTCTTTCCTAAAACCTCAAACCTGACACCTCACACCTGAAAGAAAATGGATAAGGGCATAAAAGAAGTGTACGATGGAATAAAGAAAATAATCACGATTACCGAGAAGATAGCGGAGCATACGAAGGATATTGCGGAGATAAAGGAGAAAGTAGCGGAGAATACAGGGGATATAGCGGAAATAAAAGGTAAAGCAGGCGTAATTGAGAATAGATTGGATTCGATGGACGGGCGGTTGAGTTCGGTGGAAGAGCGATTGATTTCTTTAGAAACGGGTCAAAAGGTGATAAGTGTTGATATCCGCGCGATAAAAGACAAATTGGAAGTGAAAGATGAAATATACGCAATGAAGGAGCGACTGAGTGCGGTTGAAGCCGAAATAGGTAAAGTTAAAGCGTGAAAATGGAAAATGTGTGATGCAGGATGCAGGAAATCAGAGGTATTCTTCCTCTAAAACCTCACACCTGACACCTCAAACCTAAAAAAATGAACGCAAAAGGAATAACCTTGCTGGCGATTGCGGTACTCGCAATCGGGATATTTGCACTTCCATCAACGGTATCGCTGTTCACCGGGCAGCACGTGTGGTATGATCTGGCGCCGGCGAGATATGGGCAGGGAGGATGGGGAGGGAATGATGTTCCGTGTGAGAAGTGTCATGCTGACGTTGCAGATGAGTTAGCTAATTCTGGTGTGCATCGTGATTTGACCTGTGCGATGTGCCACAGATCTCCTTTTACAGATTATACCTATGCAAGGGCTAATTATACTTATGCAGGCAACTGGCAAGGCACAAAACCTGGTGTAGAGGCGCATGCCGCATCCACGGTCGCGTGTATGGACTGTCATGATGGTGCTGGCGATAAGGGCACTTCTCATTATTCGGATCCCGAATATGCCGATTGGACTACTGGCTGTGTTGTATGCCATGAAGTTGATGGGTACTATTGGTGGAAGGGAGAAGATATTTCCGCGGGTGGTTTTGGTATAACATCAGTACCTGGAGACTCAGGTTCAGCAGCAGCGCATAAGCAGTTCGTGCTCGATGCGAACGAATCAAGTCTTATGGAAGATGCGAACGAAGCATGCATCGGTTGTCATACACATATATCGGTAAAGATAAACTGGAAGCATGCGTACAATATCGAGTTCAACGCATCCTACGATACAGGCGTGACGTTCCCGCCAACGCACTTCAATGTTAGCGATTGGAAGGCTAACGGCACTGCTGCCAACATAGAGTCGTATGGTAATTACAGTGGTGGATCGAATGTCAGTCACTGGCCGGAAGGTAACGTTACTTACTGGGGATGAGCGATGAGTAAAAAAACTAAATTCAGACGCAGATTAACACTGATTAACACAGATTGAAAAATTAATTATGTATGTAAAAGGAGGGGGAAAAGAAAATCAGCGTAAATCTGTGTAATCTTGTGGTCTATTTAAATTTAAATTGAAGGGAAAGATATAAATAGTGTTTAAGGATAAGATTCATTATGTGATGAAAATGGATAAGTGCTTAAAAGAAGTGTATGATGGGGTCAATCACCCCTCCCTAAACCCTAGCGGGTTTGAGGAAGGGGCTTGCGTAAAAGCAAGTCCCTGGGTTGATTAGGAGGCGGAAAACATGGGAAAAAACATGAACGCAGAAGTTATGAGTAGAGTTGAAGAACGTACCTTGGGGTGCTCCACAAGCCCCAAGCACTACAAACACGTATTTAAACAGCCCTGCGAGGGTAGGGGCAGTGATACGAGTATAGTACTGGCTCATAACAGCTCCGATGTGGACCAACAGACCTGGGCATGTCTGGCAAGTAGTCGAGACTATCTTGCGTTAAACTGCCCGCAAAAAAAGGGAGCCGATTCATCCCCCAGCTATCGCAGGGGGTCTTCTCGGCTATTAGATAAAGGGAAAAGCTGGAGCGATAAAAGACAAATTGGAAGTGAAAGATGAGATATACGCATTAAAGGAGCGACTAAGTGCGGTTGAGACCGAGATAGGTAAAGTTAAAGCGTGAAAATAAATATTTTTATATGCTATCATATCAAAGTATATTCAGGAGCAGGTGAAGAACTGTAACAATGATAACCGCAGAAGAAGTGATAAAGAGTTTACCCGAACTTTTGAAAGAGCAGCCTGAACTGAGGCTGAGGATTTATGATGTATTATCAGAGGAGTTTGTAAGAAGGGGTGAATTTTATGAGTTCATGAAGAAGAGCGATGAGCGATTTGAGCAGCTATTGCAGGAATTAAGGGCGTTCCGGGAGGATACGAATCGCAGGTTTGAGGCGGTTGACCAAAGGTTTGATGAAGTGGATAGAAGGTTTGATAAGATGGACAGTGATTTTAAAGATTTAAAAGACGACTTTAAAGATTTAAAAGATTGGGTGGGTATAGTAGTAGGCGGATTTCAAAGAAGAGCGGGTAGAAGTCTTGAAGACGCAATTGCGGGAACGCTGAGGATTGCTTTAGAGAAGGACGTGAAGCCTGAAAATATAACAATGCGAAAAAAAATAAGAGATGACGAGGGCTTGATAGGTCGTGCAGGAAGAGAGTATGAGATAGATTTGTGCATAACGAACGGTGAAAGCATGATATTTGAAATAAAATCTTATGCCGAAGATGATGATATAGAGAATTTCAACGACAAGGCGGAACTGGCGGTAGAGAAGTTGGGGTTGAAGAAAGCGAAGAAGGTACTGATTACACTTGATAAACGCACTTCAGTGGTAAAACTGTGCGACAAGTATGGAATCTTGCTTGGATAGCAGGAAAAATTAAAGCGTGAAGATGGCAGAAGAAGAGATAGTGTTCCAATTATTGGAAGAGGATAGAAAACTGAGGCTGGAGCGGATAGTAGAGGATAGGAAAATAACAACCGATGACTGTCTCGTTCTTGGGATACTAAAGCTGCACAGTGGAATATGGGGGGTGCATAAACGAATAGACGGATTGCACAAAGAGATAGCAGGTTTGCATGAAGAGATAGGGGGATTGCATAAAAGGATAGATGACACGAATGCGCGGATAGAAGAGTTGAGGATTGACACGAATGCGCAGATAGAAGAGCTGGGGAAAGATGTGAACGGAAGGATGGAAAGCAACTTCAAGTGGACTGTGAGTCTGATTCTGGGGACGTGGGCGAGCATGATAGCTATTCTTATCCCTATACTTTTGAAGGTGATGGGGTAAAGAAATCACTTCTTTAGAATTATTGAAAGAATTATTTTTCTTTTTGTTCTTCATCTCCGCGCTCTCTGCGGTAGATAAAAAATAAATTAGAGACACAGATTAACGCAGATTAAGTGAGTTTAGAGGTTTAGCTCGTTAGCAGCTTAGGCCCATTGACCAAACTGCCAAACCGCTATATTATCATCTGTGTAAATCTGTGTAATCTGTGGTTACAAAATGACGTCACTCCCACATCATATCCTTATAGCCACTCGCTAACGTCTTCCCGCTGCCATCACAGACCTTTACATATACTCTTATCATATCTCCTTCTTTCGGCTTGACACCCTTTAAGAACCCTATTACAAATTCGTATGTTCCCTCACCCTGATATTCCTGTGACGTCCAGTAGCAGGACATCCGGAGATTGAGAAACGCAACCGCGTCCACACTCGGGAATGCCGCGGCGCTGTGCCCCCTCGGGGCTTTTAAGGGATGAACCTCGCTTTGTTCTACCTCTATTACTTTGAACTGCGGTTTTCCATCCGCGTCTGTTACCACCTCTACCTTTACTTTTACAATCGGCGCCCCTTCTATGGTGAAGAAAAAAATCGCGATAAGAGATACAAAAATTACCGCAATACCCACGCCCAAAATAACACCTTTTCTCATCGCTTTCTTCCTTTCACTCCTGATATTCTTCTCTTTTATATTTGTATATAAAGTATAACATTTTGCCACAGAGTACACAGAGAGCACAGAGTATTTACCCTCTGTGCGCTCTGGGGTCTCTGTGGCTATCATTTTTGAATATGTCTTGACCGCCGAGAACGCGGAGTTCACAGAGAAAATAAGGGGTTAGTTGTCAGGTATTATATTAGTACCACTAAACCCCCAAACTTACATCCTCTGCGTTCTCCGTGAACTCTGCGGTTAATCTAAAAATTTGTTTCACCAACAGAAAAATTTATAAGTTACAATATCTTTCTTCTTTTATAGAGAAGATGAATACCAAAAAGATGATTTTGCTCCTGGTTATGGTAGTTGTGGTTGGCGTATTCGCACTTCCAAATATCGTGTTGTATGTAGAGAGAGAACTTCTAGCAAAGCAAGAAGTATATCCAGAGGGGGAATTTCCACCGATGCCTCTTCAAGTGAAGGATGCGCATCTCAACTTCTCCTGTAAGGACTGCCACTATTCTCCTTTCGCAGGCTTTGTGTTTAACGTTGAATGCATGGATTGTCACGGCGATACCGGTAATATAAGCGGTCACGGGGAGACACCAGAATGCCGTAATTGCAGTATCTGCCACTGGATGGGTGGTAGTGATATTGCCAGCTATACTGATTTCATCTCGGCAGGCGGGTTCGGCATGGATGCCACACCGTTTGACGTAGGCGGAATGGCGGGGCATGAAGACTTAATACTTGCCGCTGAGAAATGTGATTTGATGGCGGGAGCGAATGAAGCTTGCTTCGTATGCCATACCACTGCCACTGTGAGTTTTACAATGCCGAAGAGGGAGTATATGCGTTTCGATGTAGGAAGGGGGAATGTGACAATAAAAAATGAAAAATGAAAATTGCAAAGAGTAGCTCCTTTTATAACCACAAGATTACACAGATTTACACGAGAAAATGTGAAGATAGAAGAAGTCAGAGGTTTCTGTTTTCTATTCTCTGATTTCTGTCTTGTGTTAATCTTGTGGAATCTCGTGGTTTTTAAATTTTTAATTCTTAAGCGGAAAAAATAGAAAGATTTATAGAACATAATAACCTTCTATTTTATAAGGGGGTAAAAGACAATGCAACCTTTTATAGAAGCGATATTATTGACTGTTGCAGTTAGCGCGTTTATAGCTGCGATTTTTTTCATTCTTTATCTCGTGGCGGTAAAGGGTTATGAATCTCCACTGCGATTGTATAACCGTTTTAAAAGGGGATACAGCGAGCATTCGCAGAAGAAAAGAGTGGAAGAAAAGATGACCGAATACAAAAGCGTTTCTAAGGGGGGTAGAGTTCCGGTTCTGGGTTCAGCTATTGTACTCGCATTATTTGTCATCATCGTATTTGCACTTCTATTTGATGTCATTTTTTTCGTGGCTATCACTGCGGATAGCATGCAACCTACGTTCAAACGAGGCGACCTCGTGCTCATGCAAAAGATTTCCCTGACGCCTGCGGAAGGTGACATAATCATGTTTGAACGCCCGAATTATATGCTCTCCATTACGCACAGGGTAGTTGCGGTAACCGACAGCGGAGTAAGAACAGGGGGGGATGCGAGAAGAAGAGTGGACGCATGGGTAGTGCCTGAAGAAGAAATCATGGCTAAAGCCATGCAGGTAGGTGGAAAACCTGTCGTTCTAAAAGATGTTGGGGATTATTTCATCCTTGAGACAAGGGAAATGCGTTATGGTAAATATGGTCTCGAATATACGTTCGTGAAGAACGTATTTTTAACGATAAAGATGTACGGTTATGCAGTGTGCATTATGGCAATCATAGGTTACGTAATATTAACTTTAAGGGAGGCGAAAAAGTATTGAAATGAACGTAAAGAAGGTGCTTTTGTTTATTGCCCTTGTATCGGCAATTGCAGTTGCTCTCTCACAAACGGTATCATTGTTCGGCGGGCAGCATACCTGGTATGACCTGGGACCTGCGGGGAGCGATGTCCCTTGTAGCAAGTGTCATGCAGATATATGTGGTGAGCTCTCGGTATCGGGAGTGCATCAGAATTTAGGCAGTGGGAGTGAAGCTTGTGCTGCCTGTCACCGCTGTAATCTGACCTGTTATACAAACGCAAGTGGAGAAGGCGCGGGGTCAACACCGGGTAAAGAAGTTCATGCCGCTTCTACGGTGCCCTGTATGGAATGCCACGAAGTTGATACTTGGAGTCCGTATGCAGGTGGATTTACAAATAAAACTAATTCGCTTTACCAATACGCGGACGCAGCACACAACGGAACAAAAGCGGCGCATAACGTTTTCGTTCAGAGTGCAGTAAACGGGACTTTGATGGAAGATTCAAACGAGGCATGCATACAGTGCCATACCAACGTCGCTGTTGATATTACCTATCACATACCTCGGGGATATGAAATCGAGTTGAACAGGACTTGCGGCTGGAATGTCAATCTTTCATATTATAATTTCACTGACGTGGAGGTGCGCGGGTAAGGATGAAATATAAGTATAAAGTGGGAATGATTATGATACTGGTAGTTATTGCTGCTTTAGTTACTTCTATGGTCTCCTCAGGTCTATTTGGGCTACAGCATAAATGGTATGATACCTCCCAACCCGGAAACGATGTGCCCTGTTCCAAGTGTCATTCGAACGTAAAAGAGGAGATTTACAACATGTCCTCTGGTGCACCGCATAAAAGTAAAGCGTGTGTATATTGCCACAGAAACGAAACAGGCGTAACTTATGCGGTTGGTGGTTCACCAGCACAACCCGGGCAGGAAGCCCATGCCGCTTCTGTTCCGCCATGCCGGCAGTGTCATGAGTACAAAACCACGAATCTATCTTCTGTGAATGAATCGCACAAGCCGCTGTATGATACCTCGGGATTAAACGAGGCGTGTATCTCATGCCATACCGGGTTTGATAAGAGCTTGAATTTCACGAGGGCGTTGTATGTGGAATACGATATTGTGAAGGTTAGTGAAAATTGGACAGTGCAGAGTTTCCTTTTCACCTCAAGCAACAGCACAATCATAAATCAGACGCCCGCAGGGAACAAGCATACCTGGGAAAACGCATCAGAAATCAACTGCTTTGACTGCCATTCGGATGTCAAAAGTGCGCTTGCAAATGGCGGTCATGTACCGAGCAGTAAGAATACCAGTGGAGAATTGCAGCATGGGGGTAAAACGCGGAAAGCGGAGAGAGGACATAAGGGAAGACGTCATGATTTTAGCAGGACCTCTCCTGTAACCATAGAAAGCTGCAAACCATGTCATTTACCCAATGCTTCAGACTTTGAAATCTGGGGCGACTGGGGAAGCAAGTGGCACAGGTACAACACCCATCTGGAAGCACAGCTTGATTACCATGCCGCAACCACTGAACACTGCTATAACTGCCATTTTAATGGGACTATAAATGCACCTGGTGGTGGTGGAAGTTGTGGTTGCCGGAAATGTCATGATATATTGAGAACTGGAAGCCATTCTGGTATATTGGATAGCATGTTCTTAGACCCAGAATTTTGCTGGTATAAAATGGACAAGGTATGCGTGGGATGCCATCATAAGAAAGATACGGACGAATATTATAGAGAACTCTTTGGCAACAAACACTTTAAGGTTTATACCGAGCCGAATACTGCAATCTTTGTGACACCAATACCCCTGCCATAAACAAGATATATATGTCATGCTAATATCGGAAAAAATATCAGCGGGATTCTTCTCAACTACCAAAATTTTTTAATCCCGCCGATGGTAAACTTACAATAAACGGTTACCGTGTAGAGTATCCGGAAGGGTGGTATATTCCTTTCAAATTAACACCATCCCAGAAAAATGAATGGCAAAGGAATAACATTATTGGCAATTGCAGCAGTCGCAATCGGCACGTTTGCACTGCCGGGCACGGTATCGCTGTTCGGCGGACAGCATACGTGGTATGACCTTAGTGAATCAATTGAAGGTGCGTCAGGGAGAAATAATGTGCCCTGCGAGAAGTGTCATGCAGACGTTGCGGAGGAGATGACGAGCGGTGCGAATGGTGTGCATCGTGATTTGACCTGCGCTATGTGCCACAGGGCTCCGTTTACTGGATATACCTATGCAAGAGGTCACTATTATATTGGATCCACCGAGTACGCACCAACACCAGGTGAAGAAGCTCATGCGGCATCCACGGTCGCGTGTATGGATTGTCATGGTGGTACGGGCGATGGGGGTACTAATCATTGGTCTGATCGCGAATATGCGGGGAAGTGTAGTAAGTGTCATGGACCGTATGACCTCACAGCAGGCGGTTTTGGGTTGACTCCCCGCTCTTATGATAGTGGTACAAAGGCGGCGCACAAGACGTTCGTGCTGAATGCGATAAACAACACGGACATGGAAGGCGCGAACGAAGCCTGTATTGCATGCCATACGCATATAGCAGTGAAGATTAACTGGACGCATAGATACAGTCTCGAATTCAACGCGTCATTTGAGGATGGCTTGTATCCGCCAACGCATTTCAACGTTAGCGATTGGAAGGTCAACGGCACTGTTAATGTGACGGTGTATGGAAATGGCAGCGGTGGGGGAAGCACGAGCGGGTGGCCATGAAAAAACTAAATTGTTGACACAGATTAACACAGATTAACGCAGACAAAAATTAAAAACCCCCAAAAATAAATAAATCAGTGTCTCGAATAGAAGACAGAAAACAGACTTGTGACCTCTGACTTCTTTTATCTTTACATTTTCTCGTGACAATCTGTGTAATCTGAGGGGTTAGCTATCAAATACCAATAGCTTTATGTGCTTTCATATCAATGTATATTTGACAGGTGAAGAAGGAGGAACAATGATAACTGCGGAAGAAGTGATAAAAAGTTTACCCGGACTTTTGAAAGCGCATCCTGAGCTGAGACTAAGGATTTATGATGTATTATCAGAGGAGTTTGTAAGAAGGGGTGAATTTTATGAGTTCATGAAGAGGAGCGATGAGCGATTTGAGAAGTTATTGCAGGAATTAAGGGCGTTCCGTGAGGGTACGGATCGGAGGTTCGAGGCGGTTGACCGCAGGTTTGATAAGATGGACAGCGACTTTAAAGATTTAAAGGACGACTTTAAAGATTTAAAGGACTGGGTGGGTATAGTGGTAGGAGGATTTCAAAGAAGGGCGGGTAGAAGCCTCGAAGATGCAGTTGCGGGAACGTTAAGGATTGCTTTAGGCAAGGATGTGAAGCCGGAGAATATAACAATGCGAAAAAAGATAATGGATGACGATGGCTTGATAGGTCGTGCAGGAAGAGAATACGAGATAGATTTGTGCATAACGAACGGTGAAAGCATGATATTTGAAATAAAATCTTATGCTGAGGATGACGACATAGAGAATTTCAATGACACTGCGGAACTGGCTATAAAAAAGTTGGGGCTAAAGAAAGTGAAGAAGGCACTGGTTACGCTTGATAAACGCCCTTCCGTGGTAAAACTCTGCGACAGGTATGGAATCTTGCTTGGATGAAGATAACTTAAAAAATAGTATTT